>NZ_DF978421.1:0-176518 GCF_002897135.1 Nostoc cycadae WK-1
TACTTTCCCACAATTCTTTTTCCCTTCCTTATGACCCTTGGATAGTAAGGGGTTTGGGATATAGTAATTCTAGAAGTAGCAAAAGAAGTAATTATAAGTTGTGAATAAAGTGGGTGTTTTACCGCCTTGGCTAGTGTTAGATCCGCTATTGCGTAGCTGGTTGTTAGAAGATATTGGTCGGGGCGATCGCACAACGAATCCCCTCCTTACTTCAAATTTGACACTAGGAACAGCAAAATGGATAGCGAAAGCGCCAGGAATAATTGCTGGTTTACCAATTGCAGCAAGGGTATTTCAGTTGTTAAACGACAAAATTAGCTTTACAACTATTGTCTGTGAAGGTGTCTTCTGTGAACCAGGCGAAGTAATAGCTGAAATTCATGGCTCATTAGATGCACTACTCATGGGAGAACGAGTAGCCCTAAACTTAGCTATGCGGTTGAGTGGGATTGCAACTTTAACTTATAAATATGTAGAGAAAATAGCTGATTTCCCTGTTCAATTTGTTGATACACGTAAAACTACACCAGGCTTAAGACTCTTAGAAAAGTATGCAACTTCTGTGGGAGGTGCTATCAATCACCGTATGGGGTTGGATGATGCAGTGATGATTAAGGACAATCATATTGCTGCTGCTGGTGGGATTGGAGAAGCAATTACCCGAATTCGTTCTCAAATACCTTATCCGTTGACGATTGAAGTAGAAACAGAAACTATAGAACAGGTAAAAGAAGCTTTAGAGTATAAAGCCGACATTATTATGTTGGATAATATGGATCTGGATATGATTCGTGAGGCTGTATCTTTGATTCGCCAGCAGAACAGTCAAGTAAAAATTGAAGCTTCGGGGAATGTAACTTTAGACAATATTTATGATTTGGCTGCCACAGGTGTTGATTATATTTCTAGTAGTGCGCCCATTACTCAGTCAAAGTGGTTAGATTTGAGTATGAAGATTGTTTGATAACAGGACTTACGCAAGTATCACCAGTAATGGTAAGGCGTGATACTTGCGTAAGTCCTGGCTATTGCGAATTATTTTGGTTTTGATTGTTTGTCTTTAAATTAGTAGCGGCTGTATTTAGCCACTATAAAGATGTACTTGGAAATTTATTATTTTTAAGTATTTATAACTATTGCATATTTCTTAAATCAGAATTATTCTGACTTACATGAGCAGAATTTAATTAACCGCCCATAAATAAACTGCTAGAGAGGTAAATATGGCTGTGATCGATAGAGTTCCTGATGTTGTATTTAAAACCCGTGTGCGTGATGAGTCTATACCTGGGCCAAATCCTTACCGTTGGCAAGACAGCACTACGCAAGATATTTTCGGTGGTAAGCGTGTTGTAGTTTTCTCTTTACCTGGTGCTTTTACACCTACTTGTTCTACATCCCATCTGCCACGCTACGAAGAACTATATGATCAATTTAAAGCTTTAGGCGTTGATCAAATAATTTGTATATCTGTAAATGATGCCTTTGTGATGTTCCAATGGGGCAAACAACAAGGCGCAAACAACGTATTTTTACTTCCTGATGGTAATGGCGAGTTTACTCGCAAAATGGGTATGTTAGTAGATAAGTCTAACCTGGGCTTTGGGATGCGCTCTTGGCGCTACTCGATGGTAGTTGATGATGGCAAGATCGAAAAGATTTTCATTGAACCAGGCTTTTTAGATAATTGCCCCACAGATCCTTTTGAAGTTTCAGATGCAGATACAATGTTGGCTTACCTCAAAGAAGCTAAGACAGCTGTACCTGCCTAAATACAATAATTCGGACTTGATAATTCGTAATTCGTAATTAAATTAACAATTACGAATTACGAATTACGCATTAGTAATTATTCATGGGGGAGACATGAAGCACGATTTTGACTTATTAGTAATTGGTGCAGGTTCTGGAGGGATTGCCACTGCTAGAAGAGCCGCAGAATATGGCACTAGAGTGGGAATTGCCGAGTTTGACAGACTAGGTGGAACTTGCGTTAATCGTGGCTGTGTTCCCAAAAAATTGATGGTTTATGCTTCTCATTTTCCTGATGTATTTGAAGAATCTCAAGGATATGGCTGGAGTCCTGTTAAGAGTAATTTAGATTGGGAAAAGATGATTACGGCGGTGAACAATGAAGTGAGTCGCCTGAATGGAATTTACCAACGGATGTTGGATAACTCCAAAGTTGAAGTGTTGCAGGGATATGGTAAGTTTGTCGATTCGCATACTATTATTGTTGGCGATGCCTCTGGCGGCCAAAGCCAACGCCAAGTCACCGCAGACAAAGTACTGATTGCTGTTGGTGGAAAACCTGTCAGACCAAATATTTTAGGAATTGAACACGCTATTACTTCTGATGATATTTTTCACCTGAAAGAACAACCCAAGCGCATCGTCATTTTAGGTGGAGGTTATATTGGTTGTGAATTTGCCTGTATTTTAAACGGGTTAGGTAGTGAAGTTACACAGGTGATTCGTGGAGATAAGATTCTGCGTGGTTTTGATGAAGATATCCGTAGCGAAATTCAGCAGTCCATGATTAACCACGGTATTCGGATTCTCAATAACATTGAATTGATTGCTATTGATAAAACTTCAGAAGGTGTAAAAGTCACAGTCAAAGGTAGCGGTGATACTGAGGAAACAGTAGTTGCTGATGCTGTGAGTTTAGCGGCGGTTGGTCGCAAGCCTAATACCCAAAACCTTGGTTTAGAAAATACCAAAGTTCAGCATCGAGATGGGGCAATTCTTGTAGATGAGTACAGTCGCACTCATGAAGAAAATATCTATGCGGTGGGAGATTGTACAGATAGAATTAATTTAACTCCTGTTGCGATTAATGAAGGTCGGGCATTGGCAGATACGGTATTTGGTGGTAAGTCCAGAATTATGAGTTATGCCAATGTACCGACAGCAATTTTTACCACACCAGAAGCTGCAACTGTTGGGCTAACTGAAGCTGAAGCACGAGAAAAATATGGTGATGCAGTAAAAATCTATCGATCGCGCTTTCGCCCAATGTATTACACTCTAGCGGGTAAAGATGAAAAAACCTTGATGAAACTGATCGTTGATAGTAATACTGATAAAATTTTGGGAGCGCACATGGTCGGGAATAGTGCTGCCGAGATTATTCAAGGAGTAGCGATCGCTGTTAAGATGGGTGCTACCAAAGCTGATTTTGATGCAACTGTCGGCATTCATCCAACTTCAGCCGAAGAATTTGTAACAATGCGATAAAAATGAATCACTAGGGTTAAGCAAGCGTTCGCCTGTAACACATACCAAGCTTGCTCAACCCAGTTTGATTTTGGGCAAGTTGGGGGTCAAGTATGATTCGGAGGCGTTAACTTATGACCCAAACCCAAGCTGAACCAAAAATATACACCTTCGATGAGTTTATCGAATGGTATCCCGAACAATCAGAAGTTCGTTACGAATTGCATGATGGGGTGATTGTCGAAGTGCCTAAACCTACGGGCGAACATTCTGATTTAGCTTGTTTTTTGATTGAATAATTACTCATCACAATTAGAGCTATGGGTAAGCTGAAAAGACAATATACTGATTTTACGATCGCTTGATTTCCCTAAATGCGATCGCTACTCTTGCAGTAAAAATATTTTGATGTTTGTTTGTGAGAAAAGACTTAAGGCGATCGCTAAATGCTGTTTGGCGATCGCTCATGCTTATTTTAAAGTCCAGCTAAGAATAAGTTGCACATCGCGTCATATTTTAGGTACTGCAATACGATAATTGGGTACTCAAATACAATAACTGGGTACTGCAATACGATAACTGGGTACTCAAATACAATAACTGGGTACTGCAATACGATAATTAGGTACTCAAATACGATAACTGGGTACTCAAATACAATAACTGGGTACTGCAATACGATAATTAGGTACTCAAATACGATAACTGGGTACTGCAATATGATAATTGGGTACTGCAATATGATAATTGGGTACTGAAAAATGATACTTGCAGGCTTGCTAACGCAAGATGTTGAGTTTTGCTATAGCTTCTGTCAATCTAAGCCTGATGTCGCTTTAGATTACAGGTGTGAATGCTACATTAAATAAGCGTGTTTTCCCAGTGCAAAATAAAATTAATATAATGCTCCCATTATGAGCATCTACCAATCCCTAAAAAAATCTTACAGAAGAGACCGTTGGCGTAGCAATGACTGGCGATTGTTTTCGCGTTTAGTTCCCTATGCCCGTCGTCATCTCAAATTGCTGACTTTGGCAATGCTACTGCTTGTACCGATCGCTCTCTCTAATGCCATACAACCATTACTGATTGGACAGGCTATCTCATTAATTCGTAATGAACCCAGTACTTACGAGTTTCTCAGGAATCTTCCCTTATGGCAAGGGATAAATATCCTGGAAGGATTTATATTGGTGGCAATTGTTACCCGAATGTTCTTCACAAGTATTCAGGGTTATCTGCTACAGAAATTAGGACAAAATATCACAGCAGGTATTCGCCAAGACTTGTTTAAGCATGTCACATCTTTGGCAGTCCGCTTTTTTGACCGCACACCTGTAGGTAAATTAATTACCAGACTCACCAGCGATGTAGAAATTTTGGGCGATGTGTTTTCCACTGGGGCGATCGGCATAATCTCCGATATATTTTCTATGGTGGTGATTATTGGGATTATGTTGTCTATTCAGTGGCAACTTGCTTGTTTGCTGCTGTTAATATTGTTACCCATTACTTGGTTGATTATTCACTTTCAACAACAGTACCGTAAAGCTAATTATAAAGCGCGGGAAGAACTGTCTTTGTTAAATTCCCAGCTACAAGAAAATATTGTTGGTATTAACGTCGTACAGTTGTTTAGGCGAGAAAAAATTAATGCAGAGTTGTTCCGCAGCGTTAACAACCGCTACATTGCCCAAATGGATCAAACCATTTTTTATGATTCGGCTGTGTCGGCTACTTTGGAATGGATTGGTTTAGTAGCGATCGCAGGTGTATTGTGGATGGGTGGTTGGTTACTGTTGGAACAAAACCTGACATTTGGTGTATTATCGGCCTTTGTTTTGTACGCCCAGCGATTATTTGACCCATTGCGAGATTTTGCTGAAAAATTTACCGTGATTCAAGCTGGCTTTACTGCCATTGAACGAATTAACGATATTTTAGATGAACCAATAGAAATTCGCGATCGCAACAATCAACGCTTCTCAGTTTTTGATCATACTTTTGGTTACATAGATGAAATCATTGCTGAGATGGAATCACAACATTTCAACTCCACACCAGAATTAGGCGAAATTCGCTTTGAACACGTCTGGTTTGCATATAAAGACGATGATTTTGTCATCAAAGATTTAGACTTTGTGATTCGTCCTGGCGAAAAAGTCGCATTAGTCGGCCCTACAGGTGCAGGTAAAAGTTCCATTATTCGGCTTTTATGCCGCCTTTATGAACCCACCCAAGGACGAATTTTAATCGATGGTGTCGATATTCGAGAAGTGCCACAAGCCGAATTACGCCGCTATATGGCTGTCATTTTACAAGAAGGCTTTTTATTTGCTGGCGATGTCAAAAGTAATATCACCCTTGGAGACAGGTACACATTCGACGAAATCGAGTTAGCTGCACAAAATACTAATATTGCTCAGTTTATTGAAGAATTGCCCCAAGGCTACAATACTCAATTGCGAGAGCGTGGCACAAATCTTTCTAGTGGTCAAAAACAACTGTTAGCTTTTGCTCGTGCGGCTATTCGTAACCCCCAAATTCTCGTATTAGATGAAGCTACGGCCAGTTTAGATGTAAATACAGAAGCTTTAGTTCAACAGGCGCTAGATCAGCTATTAATAAAACGTACTGCCATTGTAATTGCTCACCGCTTATCAACAATTCGTAATGTAGATCGCATTTTTGTTCTCAAGCGTGGTGAATTAATCGAACAAGGTAGTCATGAGGAATTATTACAACAAGGAGGTATGTATGCAACCTTACACAACTTACAAATGTTAGGAACTTAATCGTTTGATTCTGTAGGATGGACATGAGCATGACTATCCTACATTCTTGATTTTTTCTTTTGCAGTTTTGACACAAGAATACTATTAATTGAATTTTTTATAAACCAACAAAAATATTGGTAGATGATTAACCCTAAAATCACTATTTACTCAAAGTTACCACCTTTGTTGATGTCAGCCAGACATTAGCAATAGTATATTTCACTAATACTGAAGTTTGATGAGCATTGCAAGCACTTTTAAGTTGAACAGACTTAGTATTATCCTTGATAATTTGAGCCTGATAAGTATATAAAGAACCATCAGGACTTTCACAGTTGATTTCACCCAGAAATGTCTGATTATCTAAACTTTGTTCCAGGATTTTGCCAGCAACTTTGTAATTAAACCAATCCCATCCATAATGGAAAATTAGTTCTCGTTCCAAAACTTGTAACTGACTTGGTAAAATTCCCCAGCCACGATAAACTTTTTCCAAGGATTGAATATCGCCAGCCCGTGTTATTATCGCCTTCAATGTTTCTTGGTCAAGAACACCATAATACCTTCCTTCTGGTAAGTCTATGGCTGTAGGTGCAAAACGATGTCCACCAAAATGACTTGACTTCCAAAGCCTAACATGAGCTAATTCCAAATCATTAATAGTATTAGCAGCATGGAAGTAAAAAGGATTACCATATCTAGCACAGCATTTATCATGACTACCGTGAGTACACACTAAAATATCTCTTGTTGCGTCTGTGTATACTGGATAATCAGCAGTTCTATTGGCTAACCATTTTTTGACAACACCTGCTACTTGCTCAATATTTGGCAAGTGAAATTCATACTTGCAATATCCATGACTTAAACCCTGTTTTTTCTGATAAATTAACAGTGTTGTTTGGTCAGCTTTATGTGATACATCATTAGCAATTAAAAGAAATCTAACTGGTAATTTTGCACGGGTGATTTCCTGTTCTAAACTTTGTAAGTTCTTAGGAACCCATCGAGAATTAAAAGCTTCTGTCGTCCAAGGTGGCGGACACTCGACTAAAATATATGTTTCATAATTGGTAGCACTACCAATTAAATCTTCTCCTACTTGTCGCGCATAATCAGAACAAAAAAAGGTACTCATCGAACTTATCTCATTTGTTGGCTTTACAGATAAAGGAGGCGTGAATAACAATTGTGTTTTTGACTACAATTTCTGCATCTCATCAAGATAAACAGAAATAACTTGCATTTATGGCTTAAAAGCAAACTGCCACTTTATAACATCATTTCTAGAGAAAAACTGTCTAATTAATAAAGTCTCCACAATATTGTCAGCCAAACTCCAACAAGTTATTGCTATACTTTTCCGGAAAAATTTTAAATTTTTGATTAAATTATGACTATCGCAGACGTAGATGTTTAGTGGCTTGTCGCTAGACATCACTGCTGTATGTATTTTGAACAGTTGTTTAAAGTTAAGGGCTTGTAAGCTCCCAATTCTTCTAGCCATATTTGCAAATATTTCTCAATATAAATATAAAAAAAGAGATTAAAAAATCCCTGAAAGTAAAATAATATACAATTTATGCCTCAAAATTTAACTTGAGCAGCATAATTCAACTCCAGGGAATATGTCTTGACTGTAGCTGAAGCCAATAAACAATGCAAGCTTTTGAGATGATTTATTACTTTTCCCTCCATTGATCAGTGTACGGCAGCAAGTTAATTTCATATTCCTAAACTGTCCACCACAGTCATCAAGATTTTAAATCTAATTGATAAAGATTTTCAACTGTTAGCTGTCAGAGATGTTGAATCTACTTCCCAACGAAATAGTCTAGGTAGTTGTGATACATCTATGGCGTAGTTGACAATCCATAGCACCAGTTCAAAAATCAATAAATATCGCACCCACAGCAGTTCAGGTTCTGAACCCAACAGTGTCGAACCTTCGTAAAGTTGCCAGAAACGATAAGGTAAGTAAATATAAGGCACTAGTACCCACACTACATTTTGTAGTTTTCTTAGGGTTACAACTTCAAACAAAATTTGCAAACCCAAGATAATAAAGTACCAACCCAGAACAGCTAATACGGTGCTATGTTTCCACCATACGCCCCACAACAACATAATTGGTAGTGGTAGTAGTACAGTACACCTAGTAGTTGGATTGATAAAAACCACCACTTGTACCACCAAGGGAATGGTAAAGGCAAAGTATATGGATTGGTATGTTTCCATACCTGACTTAAAATACCAGTCAAAGATGTAGCAACTGTCAAAAAAAAGAGATTTTCTAGAAGGAGATAGAGATTGATGTTCACACCGTTCATATCTTTATTCTGACTCTCTGGCGTTTCTAGTTCATTCTCCTAAAGAAAGAAATTTTAGCTAACGACCTAACCAAGCTCTGATTAAATCAAGAATACAGTAACCACACCAAGTCAGTGCAATTAAAATTGAAGTAGTCAAAATTGCTCCCACCAGACTCAGAACTAAACTACCTAAACTAATAGCAGCATCATCTTCATAACAGACCAAAACCAGTTACAAAAATACCCATTGCTGGTAATATGTTTGTCCCAGGAATGGGAATCATCATCGAAATTGACATTAAAGCGATCGCTATACCAATGGTCACTCTACCTGGGGTTGTTGTACAAACGAAAGTGGGACGAGAAGGTAAAGCCTGAAATTGCTTATCATAATGAACTGCACAAAAACTCTAATTTACTAGTTTTTGGCTTTGTTTTCTTGAATTAAATGCACAATAGAAGGCACTAAAGAAATAACAATAATTCCACCGATAATTGGCAATAAATATTTATCTATTTGTTCCGCTGGTAAAGTTTTTCCTAAAAAGAAACCTAACATCGTCATCCCGACAGTCCAAACAAACCCACCGATGAGGTTGTAAAACATAAAAGTCTGGTAGTGCATAGCACCTAACCCAGCAACAATGGGCGCAAAAGTCCGTACTATCGGCACAAACCTAGCTAAAACAATAGTTTTTTTGCCATGTTTTTGATAAAATTTTTGCGTTTTCACGACATGTTTTTTATGAAAAAATAATGAATCTTCTTTCTGAAATAACCTTCTACCAAATCTATGCCCGGTAATATAGCCAATATTGTCACCTAAAACCGCACAAACAAACGCGCCGATAATTAAAATCCAAATATTCAGCAAATGCTGAGAGGCAACAAATCCTGCGGTAAACAGTAAACTATCACCTGGTAGGAAAAACCCGATAAGTAATCCTGATTCAGCAAAAATTATTGCCCATACTCCGAAGTAACCGATTGATTTAATTAACTCTGGTAAGTCAAAATGCATAAAATCTCACTTTCTCAAGAATAAGCATTAAATATCTTAGCGTTCAGCAATATTGCTGCATGATG
This sequence comes from Nostoc cycadae WK-1, assembly GCF_002897135.1. Classification (NCBI taxonomy): domain Bacteria; kingdom Bacillati; phylum Cyanobacteriota; class Cyanophyceae; order Nostocales; family Nostocaceae; genus Nostoc; species Nostoc cycadae. Next base: position 9,395 of record NZ_DF978421.1, read on the forward strand.
AATATTATGAAGTTTGCGTAAGTTGATCAATTATTTATGTAATGGAGTTTCAGGCAAAAATGAGCAGATATTGGAAATTAATCCGGTTATTTTGGGCTACTTCCATTGCAGCAGAGATGGAGTATCGGCTTAACTTTGTCGTCGCTACCCTTACCAGCTTGGGTAATTTAGTTGGCAGTATTTTTGGTCTGTTCTTGTTTTATCGCACTGGCTATACTTTTGCTGGCTGGTCATGGGAGGCCGCTTTAGTTGTGTTGGGTATTTTTACCATACTGCAAGGCTTTTCGGCGACATTTTTGGCTCCTAACTTAAATAAAATTGTTAGTCATGTCCAGATAGGCACTTTAGATTTTGTACTCCTCAAACCTATCCGTAGTCAATTTTGGTTATCTACTCATACTCTTTCGCCTTGGGGATTACCGGACATAATTTTCGGCATCATGATCATTGGTTATGCAGGTAAACGCCTGGGCTTGGGAATTCAGAACTATCTGCTGAGTGCTGTACCTTTATTATTTGGTTTAGTCATTTTTTATAGCCTGTGGTTTATGCTGGGAGCCACTAGTATCTGGTTTGTGAAAATTAATAACGCCACTGAAGTATTGCGGGGTTTGTTGGAAGCTGGTAGATATCCAATGGTGGCTTACCCCGCAGCTTACCGCTTTTTCTTTACCTTTGTTGTACCAGTCACATTTTTGACTACTATTCCCGCAGAAGCAATGCTGGGTCGAGTTCAGTTGAGTTGGGTGATAGGTGCGATGGTGTTAGCAATTGTTTTATTTTGGCTTTCTACTAAATTTTGGCGGTTTGCTTTGCGTTTTTATACGAGTGCTTCAAGTTAGCACTGTGAGCAAATAGCCCAATTTGAATTGCGATCGCCAACCTGTAACTACAGAAGGATGTCAAACTTAGCACAAACTATCCAAGCTAGAATTAAAAGTTAACTTTAGAAAGGAAAAATGCCCCATATTTTACTCGTAGATGATGAAGCAGCCCTGTGTGACAGTCTCACCTACACATTACAAAAAGAAGGCTACACGGTGACGACAGCTGCCGATGGGCATAGTGCGATAAAACAGTTTCATAAACAAGTACCTGATGTAATCTTGCTCGATATCATGCTACCGGAAGTTAGCGGTATGGAGGTTTGCTGGCGAATTCGAGCTTTTTCTGATGTACCAATTGTCATGCTTACTGCGAAAGATCAAGATATAGATAAAATTTGGGGTTTAGAAGCAGGGGCGGATGATTATGTGACTAAACCATTCAACACCCGCGAACTACTAGCACGAATTAAAGCAGTGTTACGCCGTCGTTCTGGAGAAAAGCCTTCATGACAGGCTGGAGACCACAGATTAAATTAAATACAATTCATGCCAAGCTGTTAGCCACCTATCTCATGCTGACGGCTTTTGGTACATCACTGATGGCTGGTTATATTTTGTGGTCGTTCCATGCGTACTTTATGCAGACACGACAGACGGATTTAGAAAACTGGACAAGTGCATTGAGTGAAAGCGTTGCAGATGCGCTGGAAGAAAAGGATATTTCACGGGTAAAACTACTGGTACAACGCTATGGCGCACCACAGACAGTAACGTTGCGTGTTTTTAATAAAAAAGGTAGTCTCATCGCCACTTCTGACCCCAAATTAGATCAAAAAGTGACAAATTGGTACAAAGTGCCAGGAATGCAGCAAGCTTTCCAAAATTATGCGGCGCAAGGAGTGGCTAAAGGAGTTTTAAGCAATGAAGATCGCCTTTTTATTGCGAGACCAATTCAGCGTCGAGGTCAATTATTGGGTGTCTTGCGAATGTCCATCACCCTGAAACAATTTCAGCGTCAGTTTTTAACTGTAATTTGGAGTGTTTTAGGAACTCTCGCAGTGACAATCTTGTTATGTGCATTAATTAGCAGTCGCTTTGCACGCAGTCTGTCAAAACCGATTGAAATTATGCGTAACTTTGCGATTCGCTTGGGTAGTGGTCATTTTGGTGACAAATTAATTATCCAGCAAAATAATGAGTTAGATCAGTTAGCCGCAGAACTTAACCGGATGAGTGAAAGGTTAGCTTCTTTAGACCAAGAACGGCGGGTATTTTTAGCCAATGTCTCCCATGAATTACGCACACCTATTAGTAATGTCCAGGTAACAGTTGACGCACTCAAAAGTGGTGCTTACGAAGAAGCAGAATTACGCGATCGCTTTTTCCATACTATCGAAAGTGAAACTAAACGTTTATCACGTTTAATTCATGACTTGCTAGATTTAGGACGCTTAGAAGCAGGAGTCACAGAATTAGAAAAGCAATTAATTTCTTTGCGGGGGTTGATTAACCGTGCGGTGAATGCAGTAGAACCACGAATGCAGGCTGTAGGCGTAACTGTGCAAATCAATATTGCAGAACTACAACTGCAAGGTGATCCAGAAAGATTATTACAGGCGATTCTTAACTTATTAGATAATGCCATCAAACACTCACATCCAGATTCTCAAGTGTTGATATCTGGGTACAGTGAAGGAAAAAAAGCAATTATTCAAATTCAAGACCAGGGTAGGGGCATTAATGACAATGATTTACCCCGGATTTTTGAGCAATTTTATACCACAGACCCTTCACGTAAAGGTAGTGGTAATGGATTAGGACTGGCGATCGCTAAACGCATTATCGAAGCTCATAAAGGTAGTATCACCGCCAGCAGTACCTTGAATCAAGGGGCAACCTTTACCATTAGCTTACCTCTGCAAGGATAATCTCATATTAATTCTCAAAATCAAATCACAAAATAGAATGCTTTTTTAGGGAAAATTACAGCAATTACTATTGGGCAATATGCAAGTACTGAGTAAGTACGGTTATTGCGATCACTCCTTGTTATAAAACCGAACCTCTAAGATTTCAATTTTGATATAACTTGTAATTAAGAAGCTTGAGATTAAGCTTTAATCATTTCAAAAATTCAACTATTACGGAATCAATAAAAAGCTTAAATTTAAGCTTCAATATCCCAAATGTTGCATCTTAGAGGTGACAGATATGGCACTTATTCGCTGGGAACCATTTCGTGATATTGAACGCCTAGAACCATTCCGCGAAATAGAAACTCTACAACGGCGAATGAATCGTCTGTTTGATAGATTAGCTCCTACAGATGGTGGTGAAACAACAGCATTTAATTTTGTCCCTGCTGCTGAATTAGAAGAAACAGATGAAGCAATTCATCTGCGTCTAGAAGTACCTGGTTTAGAAGCAAAAGATATGAATGTAGAAGTTACACCAGAAGCCGTTTCGATTAGTGGTGAACGTAAGTCGGAAACTAAAACAGAAGACAAAGGCATAAGTCGTTCTGAATTCCGTTATGGCAGATTTCAAAGGATTATTCCGTTACCTTCTTTAGTTCAAAACGACAAAGTACAAGCTGAATATAAAGATGGGATTCTCCGTTTAACTTTGCCAAAATCTGAAGCGGAAAAACAAAAAGTTGTTAAGGTAAATCTCGGTTAATCTGCTAAAGAAACAAGCAGAAATGACCCATAAAGATTAGGGTGTAATGGTATAGGGTCTGAGGTAAAATTCACACCCCATACCTTACACCCTTTGTTTAAACCTAAGAGTTATGTAGTATTATATATTTCTCAAGGCTGAAATTGTTCATATTTTTAGCTTTAAGGGGTAGATTGTGACAAATTTCGCTTTTTTCAGGAAAAAATATCAAAAATTAAATCTCAAGGTAGATAGACGATTTAGTAATTCATATAACAATAAAGTATGTAGTGCTTTTTCTGCTCATCCAAGGTAAATGCAGTATGTTATTCAAGCAGTGAAATTAAGCAAGACCGCATTGCTTAGGCTAACAAAAGCCAGTAAACTGATGCGTGAATTGTGGAAGTTTACTCCTAAGCAACTATTAACTGTGTTCATATTTGCATCTCTTATCGGCAATTGTAGAAAAAATCAGCATCAGCCATCAGATTTATTAGCGATCGCATCTACCCTCAAACTAATTACAGAAAAATATTGCCCCAACTTATACCAGCAATATTTTGCAACAGTGGAGGCACAACCGTGACTCATCTAAGGAACACAGAAATTTCTGAAGATGTGTTTGCGGACGGTGGAGAGATGGGTTCACTGATGCGATCGCTTGATTGGTCGCAAACGCTCTTAGGTTCCGCATCAACATGGGCGCAAAGTTTAAAGACGGCGGTAAGTATTATTTTGAATTCTCGTTACCCGATGTTTATTTGGTGGGGTGAAGAGTATGCTAATCTCTACAACGATGCTTATCGTCCGATTCTTGGTGCTAGTAAGCATCCGCAATTTTTAGGACAGTCGGCTCAAGATTGCTGGGCAGAAATTTGGGATGTGGTCGGGCCGTTAGCTAATAGCGTGATGAATACGGGTCAGTCTACCTGGTCAGATAATTTGCAACTGATGATGGATCGCTACGGCTACCTCGAAGAAACTTACTTTACTTTCTCCTATAGCCCAATTCGAGATGAAACGGGGGGCGTGGGTGGAGTTTTTTGTGCGGTGATTGAAACCACTGAACGGGTAATTAGTGAACGTCGTCTCCGTACACTCAGAGAACTGGCCGCTAACACAGCAGCGACCAAAACAGTAGCCGCAGCTTACACCATTTTGACAGAAACACTAGCCCAAAATTTGGCTGATATTCCCTTTGCTGTATTGTATCGAGTGGAATCACAGGGTACACAAGCACGGTTGGTAGGTATATCTGGGATCACACCCGGAACTGGTGCAACTCCTGAGCAAATTGACTTAACCCAAGCTCATGATCCTTGGGATTTAATCCAAGTTAAACAGACAAAGCAAGCCCAATTAATTCAGAATTTGCCTCCAGAAATTGGCATTAATTCTGCATCATCGGCTGTAGTTATGCCTATTGCCCAATCAGGTAAGTCAGAATTAGCCGCCATAGTTATATTAGGCATTAGTCGGCAACGAGCATTTGATGATGAATATGAAGGATTTTTTGATTTAGTCGCTAATAATATTGCCACAGCGATCGCCAATGCTGATGCTTACGAAGCAGAACGTCAACGTGCCGAAGCATTAGCAGAATTAGACAGGGCAAAAACAACATTTTTTAGTAATATTACTCATGAGTTTCGCACCCCCCTAGCCTTGATGCTAGGGCCATTAGAAGAAACTTTAGCAAATCCTGGCGGGCCTTTGCCGAGCGATCGCCAAAAACTCGAAATTGCCCATCGTAATTCTCTCCGTTTACTCAAGCTAGTCAATACTCTACTAGATTTTTCCCGCATTGAAGCTGGGCGAATACAAGCCCAATACCAGCCAACTGACCTGGCAATCTTAACCGCTGATTTGGCTGCGGTATTTCGGTCAGCAATTGAACAAGCCGGCATCCGTTATTTAGTCAACTGTTCCCCTTTGCCAGAAGCAATTTATGTTGACCACCAAATGTGGGAAAAAATAGTCCTGAACTTGCTATCCAATGCTTTTAAATTTACCTTTACCGGGGAAATTTATCTGGACTTGCGCTATTGCCAAGATCATATTGAACTGGAAGTGCGAGACACAGGTATAGGTATTCCCGCTGAAGAATTACCCCGCATATTTGAGCGATTTCATCGAGTTCCCACCGCTAAAGGACGTACCTATGAAGGTTCTGGGATTGGGCTATCTTTAATTCAAGAACTAGTCAAACTGCATCAAGGCACAATTACAGTTACTAGTATTGTTGATCGCGGCACCAGCTTTATTATCTCCATTCCTACAGGATGTGATCACTTACCAAGCGATCGCATCTCTGGTATGACAAACACATCCATACTATCCCCAACAATTCAAGCCAGCGCCACCTATATTGCCGAAGCACTACGCTGGCTACCAGAAGAAAGCAACAGAGACGAAGAATCAAGTCTATTACCTGTCACCTGTCACTTATCACCTTCATCTCTCCGCATTCTCTTAGTTGACGATAATGCAGATATGCGCGATTACGTGCAGCGTTTATTAAGTCTGCAATATGAAGTTGAGACAGTAGGGGATGGAATAGCCGCTTTAGCATCTATTCGCCAAAAAATGCCTGATATTGTGCTGACAGACATTATGATGCCAAAACTCGACGGTTTTGGTTTGTTACAAGAGCTAAGAGCCAATCCTGAAACTCAAACTTTGCCAGTAATTCTGCTTTCGGCCCGAGCCGAAGAAGAATCTTGTGTGGCCGGATTAAACATTGGGGCAGACGATTATTTAATTAAACCTTTCTCTGTCAAGGAGCTATTAGCACGGGTTGATGCTAACCTGAAAATGGCAAAAATCCGCCAAGAACTTGCTCACTACGAGCAGCGATTACGCCTGGAAGCGGAGACAGCCCGCAATCAAATTGCTACCATTCTCGAAAGTATTACTGATGCTTTTGTAGCTTTTGACCACGAATGGCGTTACACCTACGTCAATGAGCAAGCTACAAGGTTATTGCAGAAAACCCGCGAACAATTATTAGGTAAGCACGTTTGGCAAGAAGTATTTCCTGAAATAGTCGGAATGCTAAGTTACCAAGAACTTCACCGTGCTATTAATCAACAAGTTGCTGTTGTCTTAGAGGAATTTATTGAGCCTATAGGTAAGTGGCTAGAAATTCATGCCTATCCTTCACCTGATGGACTGGCTGTTTATTTCCGAAACATTACAGAACGTAAGCAATCAGAGTCAGCTTTGCGCCAAAGTGAGGAACGTTATCGTTCACTAGTGGCTGCAACATCAGCAGTCGTTTGGATGACTAATCCTTTCGGTGAATTTATTGATCTCCAGCCGTCTTGGGAAGAATACACAGGTCAAAGTTGGAATGATTATGCTGGCTGGGGTTGGCTGCAAATGATTCACCCAGAGGATCAAGAACAAGTTCAAAAACAATGGCAACAAGCACTGGCTGAGAAAACATTCTACGAAATAGAATCACGATTGTGGCATCATTCCACTGGTGAATATCGTTATATGATTACTCGTGCTGTTCCCATCCTCAATGGCGATGGTTTAATCCGAGAATGGATTGGCACAAACACAGATATCAACGATGCCTATCAGCAAGCTACACAACGCAAACAAGTTGAAGAAGAACGCAATAACTTACTTTATCGTGAGCAAGTCGCACGCGCCCAAGCAGAAGAAGCAAACCGAGTTAAGGATGAATTTTTAGCCATTCTGTCTCACGAACTGCGTTCACCGCTGAACCCTATCTTAGGTTGGTCAAGATTGCTGCAAACTCAAAAATTAAATGCTGCCAAAACTGCCGAGGCTCTAGCAACAATTGAGCGTAATGCTAAATTACAAACTCAACTTATAGACGATTTGTTAGATGTCTCGCGGATATTACGCGGTAAACTCAACTTGAATGTAGCGCCAGTTGATTTATCATTCATTATTGAGTCGGCAATAGAAACGATGCGAACTGCTGCTGTTGCTAAATCAATTGTGGTTCAAACTCAGTTAGAACATTTAGGACAAGTTGCTGGCGACTCGGCGCGGTTACAACAGATAGTTTGGAATTTACTTTCCAATGCGATTAAGTTCACCCCAGATAATGGACTTGTGTCAATTCAGTTACAACAAGTTGGCAAATATGCTCAAATTACTGTGCGTGATACTGGCAAAGGTATCGAGCCAGAGTTTTTACCGTTCGTTTTTGACTATTTTCGCCAAGCTGATGCTTCCATCACACGCAAATTTGGTGGTTTAGGTCTAGGACTGGCGATCGTGCTGCACTTAGTCGAATTGCATGGAGGAACAGTGAATGTGACTAGTCCTGGTGAAGGATTAGGGTCAACTTTCACAGTAATGTTGCCCTTATTGCCTGTGCAGTCACAAAAACAGCCGGAAACTCAATCTAGTAATCTGGTATTAGATTTGACGGGAGTGCGCGTTTTAGTTGTTGAGGATGATGAGGACTCCCGCGACTTTTTAGTGTTTACATTAGAAGAATATGGTGCGACAGTTATGGCTGCTGCAAATGCAGCCACAGGCTTTGAAATATTGCCAGAATTTCAGCCAGATGTGTTAATCAGTGATATTGGGATGCCTTTGGAAGATGGCTACAGTTTGATTCGCAGAATCCGAAGATGGGAAGCCACACAGGGCAGAAAAATTCCGGCGATCGCACTTACCGCCTACGCTAAAAATGAAGACACCCAACAAGCCTTAGCCGCAGGTTTTCACAAGCATCTTGCTAAACCAATAGAACCAGTACAGTTAGCCACGGCTGTTGTCAGTCTGCTGGGATAAATCTTCTATATCTCTGTGGTTCGTTTGAGCCAGAAAATCTGAACTATATCCAATTATAGTGCATTGCTCTAGGCTACAACACACCCTACCGAATGAAGTTCATGCAAGAGCATCCCGCGTATGTAAAAAAGTAAAAACTTACCCCCTACATACGCGTGAAACTGAAAAATTACACTGCTAACATTTCTGGTTCTGGCTGTGTTACAGATAAATTACCAAAAAAGTCGTAGTGATCTAAGGCTTCTAAAATCCCCCAAGCATAGCGTCCTTGAGCAAAGTAAATCTGGGGATAACCGCGTAACTTGTGGATTTCTTTGCTGTAATTCCCCACGACAACTGCCAAGGTATTCCCAGCCAGCATAGATTCATCATTACCTGATGCGCCTGCTACTAAGAAACGCTTTACAGGTAATACCCATTTTAAAGCTACGTAGCGCAGAGCATCTCCCTTAGAAGCCCGGAATGGTAATAAGTCAAGGTACATATTATGGCTAAAAATGCCTTTGACGGGGAGTTGTTGCTGGCGCAGGTGGCGGATGATTTCGCGGAAATTGGGTGCTTTATCAGCATCAACAAAGTAGCTAATTTTAAACTTACCTTGGGTGTCTGGGGGCTGTAATTCTATTCCTGGAATAGCTTTCATCGCTTCTCGAATTGCCCCAGGTTGCCAATTATAGCTGATGTGTTTTTGCCAACTTGTATCTGTTACGATTTGCGGGCCGTAGTAGATTTCGCTCCCGGCTGAGGTAATCAGCAAATCTGGCATGGGAAATTCCCATTCCTCTAACATACTTAAAGTACTTTGGAGGTTGCGGCCTGTAGCAATACCAACACCAGTTGTATGTCCTTCGGCACGAATCCGCTGAATTAACTTGTGTAGTGCTTCTTGGTCGCCTAATAAAGTGTTATCAATTTCCGTAATCAGAAAGCGATCGGCGGTTGGTAAGTGGTTGGTTTCGGGGATTTTCCAGTCTGGGCGATCGCGTGTGGGAAATTCTCGCACTGGACTGAGTAAAGATTGAATCTTTTGTTGGGGAAATAGGCGGACTTTCTCTAGATATTGTTTTACATGACTTTCCCAAGAGAAATGCTTGCGGACATTACTCAAGCCATTGCTAGACCAACGTTGCCATTGTTCGCTATTTTTCAAAGCATCACGCAGGGCATTTTGAATGTCTTCAATATTCAGCGGGTCAATCAACACACCATTTTCACAAGCGCCAATAATATCTTGTGGCCCGCCATCAGATGTGGCAATAATTGGTACACCACAAGCAGAGGCTTCAATCAAAGTTAACCCAAACGGTTCTGTCAGTGCGGGATTAATAAACACGCCGCCAGTTTTCGCTGTCAAGCGATATAAATCAGGCACATCATCAGAATTATGGTGTTTGGGATAGGCTATGTGACCATAAAGATCATAGCGATCGATTAATTGAAAGATTTCTGTAAAAACTTGTCTTGGCCCAGATTCCATTGTCGAGATGTCGTCTCGTTGTCCTAGCACAACTACAAGATTAGCTAGATGACGCAGTTCGGAATCTTCTCCAAAAGCTTTAATCAGACGATTGACGTTTTTCCGCATTGCTGGCCGGGAAATTGCCATGATCATGGGCTTTTCCGGGTCTTTGAGGAATCGCTGTAATTGCTTATATATCGGCGGATTTGGCCAATTTTCTGGTGCAGGATAAAAATTTTCTAAAGTTACTCCAGGCGGGATGACCACCATTCTTTCTGGTTGATATTGGTCGTAAACGCTGTACTGTTCATCAATTTCTTGATGAGTACTGGCGATGACTAAGGCTGCACCGCCAAGGGTAATTTCTTCGGCTTCAATGCGAGTACTAATATGAAAGTGATCTTCAATCGCTTCGAGTTTGGTTCCTTGTTCTAATAATCTTTGCTGTTTGACTCGGCCGAGGGAATGACCTGTATGTACAAGGGGTGTTCCTAGCCAACCAGCAACTCGACAACCGACATATCCCGCATCGGCGTAGTGAGTATGAATAACATTGGGAATTCTGCCAACTTTGCGAATATGTCTGAGTAATTCATCCGCAAAGGTATCTAAATGCGGCCAGAGAACTTCTTTGCGGAGATAGCGGCGTGGCCCACAAGCCAGGCGAATAATTTGGGCTTTGTCTGACAGCATTTCTACGGGTTTGGCGTAGTCTGAACTGACTTTTGGGTCGTCTACTAAACGCGTCACCAAGTCTACTCTTTCTACTTGGGGATTTTTTGCTAGTGTACAAGCAAGTTCGACTACATATTTTGTTTGTCCACCAGTGTCAGCATCTCTGCCTAATTCCAGGTTTTTACCCCTAATCAAACCGTGAACACTGACTAGTAGAATATACAACCCTGAATTATTTGATACCATGTCTTCCTCTGTGGTTGATTGTAGATAGGTAATGCTATAGTTCGCCTGATGAGTGTTGAATTTGTAGGGAGAGTTAAAGACAGAACATCTATCATTAGCATTAGTTAGCCTTAATCAAAGATGTCATACTTATTTTCCCTGAGTGTGGACTGATAATTAAAAAATTAACTACCAAAAGAAAGGGATTTTGTTACTTTGCCGAAATTGTCGCCAAATGACTTGCCAAAAATGAGAATTAGTGTCTAATTTTATGGATAATTTAGTATGAATGATGACAAAATTAGGCAGTGAAATATGCTCTGTCATGGTTAAATCGACAAATGGGATTATGTCTCAGAAAATAATTAACTTCCTGAACGATCGCTAAAAATTTACGGCGTAAAAACAGTATGGTACTTTGTATTTTTCTCACACAGATCATACGATGAGAAAATTTTGTTGTCTTCTCCTTTATGGACGATTTAGTTAAGAAAACAGATAATCATTTTTGATAAAAATCATCCCAAAATATCTATGTCTTGGTCTTCTACCCTATCCCAACTGCTGCAAGTGATCTCGGCGCAATCTAGCAACTTATCGGCAACTGCTTTAGCTCAAGTTAGCAGTGGTATCCAAACTGATACGCGAATTATTCAGCCAGGAGAGGTATTTCTGGCTTTACGTGGGGAAAATTTTGATGGACATGATTTTATTCCCACAGCGATCGCGAAAGGTGCGTTAGCAGCAATTGTGGATTTTGACTACGAAAATTCAGGCTTTCCTGTGTTGCAGGTGAAAAACACTCTCGCAGCTTATCAACAAATTGCCAGATGGTGGCGCGATCGCTCTGATATCCCAGTGATTGGCGTAACGGGTTCTGTGGGCAAAACTACAACCAAAGAATTAATCACGGCGGTTTTATCTACACAAGGGAGAGTTCACAAGACTTACGGAAATTTCAATAATGAAATAGGTGTACCGAAAACTCTGCTGGAACTGGATGCAGAACATAATTTTGCTGTGATTGAAATGGCGATGCGGGGTAGAGGACAAATTGCTGAACTAACACACATTGTTCGGCCGACTATTGGTGTAATTACTAACGTGGGGACGGCGCATATTGAGTTGTTAGGTTCAGAAACAGCGATCGCTGAGGCAAAATGTGAATTATTAGCTGAAATGCCTCAAGATGGTGTAGCAATTCTCAATCACGACAATCCTTTATTAATCGCCACAGCTAAACAGGTTTGGTCAGGTGAAGTTTTAACTTATGGTTTATCTGGTGGCGATATCTCAGGTACTTTGATTGATAGTGAAACAATAGAAGTTGCAAGTATAAAACTACCTTTACCGCTGGCTGGTCGTCATAATGCGACGAATTTTTTAGCCGCTTTAGCTGTCGCCAAGGTATTGAGAATTGATTGGTCAACTTTAACTGATGGTGTCACAGTGGATATGCCCACCGGGCGATCGCAACGTTATGCTTTACCCAATGATGTTGTATTGTTAGATGAAACTTATAATGCTGCACCAGAAGCAATGTTAGCCGCCTTGCAGTTATTGGCTGATACTCCCGGAAAACGCAAAATTGCCGTATTGGGAGCCATGAAAGAATTAGGAGAGAGATCGCCACAATTACACCAAAAAGTCGGTGAAACCGTCCGCCACTTGAATTTGGACGGGTTGCTAGTTTTGGTAGACGGACAAGATGCAGTAGCGATCGCTCAAAGTGCTGAAGGTGTACCCTCAGAGTGCTTTGCTAGTCACGGCGATTTAGTAGCGCGACTCAAAACATTTATTCAAGCAGGCGATCGGATTTTATTTAAAGCGGCTCATTCTGTAGGTTTAGATCGCGTTGTCAATCAATTGCGAGCAGAATTTACGGCAAAATGCTGAGTCAATCAATTTTAGATATTAGATGAGAATAATATTGCCATCTAATATCTCCTATTTTCTAATTGAATTGAAATAACTTAAAAGGAGTAGGTCTACCAACACCATAACCTTGGGCATAATTTACCCCAAGGTTTTGAATTACTTTTAAAATGTCGTTGTTTTCCACAAACTCGGCAATAGTTTGAATTCCCATAACTTGACCAATTTTATTGATAGCATCTACCATTGCTAAATCAATTGGTTCTTCTACAATATGCTTTACAAAACTGCCGTCAATTTTTAAATAATCGACTGGTAAATTTTTGAGATAAGCAAAAGAAGACATCCCACTACCAAAATCATCCAAGGCAAAGCAACAACCAAAGTCTTTGAGTGCGCGAATAAATCCCGCTGCTTTACCTAAGTTTTTGATAGCCACAGTTTCGGTAATTTCAAAGCAAATAGCTGCGGGTGGAATTTGGTGTAATGTGAACTGGTCGCAGATAAAATCAATAAATTGCTCATCGTTAATACTAGCGCCAGAAAGATTGATGGTGTATAAACAACCACGAGAGTATTTTAGTAATGGACAATAATGTTGTTGAAAATCTACACATTGACCTAGATGAGTAAAAAAGGTGTGAATTACCCAACGGTCAATAGTTTGCATCAAATTATAGCGTTCAGCCGCAGGAATAAACGCCATTGGTGAGACTAACTTACCCGTTTCATCAATCAGTCTTAAGAGAATTTCGTAATGTTCTGTTTCGCAGTGGTTTCTAGTAACGGGAACAATGGACTGGTAATAAAGCCGAAAACGATTGTCTTCTAATGCTTGGGTAATTCTGCCTACCCATTGCATTTCACCATACTGTCTTGCCAATTCCAGATCATCAGCTTGATAAATATGTACACGATTACGTCCTTGATTTTTTGCCACATAACAAGCTGCATCAGCAGCACTTAAGGCACTATTCATATTTGGCGTATCAGCGTTGATAGCAACTAAGCCAATGCTGATGCTGATATTGAAAACTTTATCCTGTTTCCAGACAAAGCGAAACTTTTGCGTGTTTTCTCGGATGATATTAGCCCTGACTACAGCTGCTTCTAAAGAACAGTTATTGAATATAATGCCAAATTCATCTCCACCCAGACGTGCAAGGGTGTCACCAGAAGGGACATAGCTTTGAAACAAATTAGCAATTTCAGACAATAGTTCATCGCCAGCAACGTGACCGCAGGTATCATTGATAACTTTGAATTGGTCTAAATCTAAATAGCACAATGCGTGTTGTTCTGTACCTGTATGAGCGTTGGTGACGGCCTGTGCTAAATGATGTTCAAACTCTCTTCGGTTTACCAGTCCTGTCAAACTATCGTGCTTGGCTTGCCAGGATAGTAAACGTGCCATGTTGCGGCTTTGGGTAACGTCGTGAAACACCAGCACTACACCAACAATATCGCCGTCTCTGGTACGAATTGGCGCAGCGGAGTCTTCAATCGATAATTCTCTACCATTGCGGGTAATCAGCACTGTATGATTGGCTAAAGCAACAATCATGCCAGAATCTAAGACTTGTTCGACTGGATTTTCTGCGGCTTCGCGGGTATTTTCATGAATAATTTGAAAAACTTGTGTTAATGGCATACCCATTGCCTCACTTAGACTCCAACCAGTGAGTATCTCGGCAACTGGGTTGATATATTTAATCAAACCTCTAGCATCAGTTGTAATTACTCCATCCCCAATTGATTGCAATGTCACTAAAGCTAGTTCTTTTTCTTGAAAAAGAGCTTGTTCGATCATTTGGCGTTCGCCAATTTCTGTTTGTAATTGTTCTAGCGCCTTTAATAACTCGCTTGTGCGAAGCATCACTCTTTTTTCGAGTTCTTCATTGGCTTTTTGCAGTGCTATTTGCGATCGCCTTCGCTGATGATCAATAACGTTAAGCGATCGGGCATTCCGCCAAATCAACACCGCAAAGACAATAATATTCAAAACACTTAAAATACACAGTCCAAATTCCGCCGTATAAATCTCCATTCGATACCCACAGAGAACTAGCCAGCAGATGGCTGGCGGAAAGATAATTGCTGCTGGTAATAAATTCCTCGCCATCATCCCACCTGCATGTTTACTAGTGACTACAATCATTAACCCACGGTTTGGACAGGCAAACAAAATGCCACAGATGAGTAAAATCAATGCAACGGCTGTATGTATCGCTATTGATGTTAAGGAACCAAATTTATAGAAATAAGCATTACCATATACGTAGCCTAATAGCCCCATACTGGCAATAAAAAATGCCACTAGTGCAAATGACTGCGCTAAAAAATACTTGGGTTGCGCCAGACTCAACAGCAGTAGGCTCAAGCCCAACAACAAAAAAATAACGGCTGTATGAACAGCCATCCGACCAGGCGCAACATCACCTAAAGGGTCAATGCTGGTTTTAAATAAAATTTGATCAATCCCAAAGTCTAAGTTGAAGGCATATTGCATCAGTGTTAACAAACTAATTACTAACACTAAGAAGGCGCAGACTTGAGCCGCAGAACGCGTTATGTAAGGTTTCCATTGCCAATGCCACAGCCATAAAGATGTTCCGCCTAAAATTAAACAGATAGCAGTGTTGACTTTCATTGCTACCCATCCCGGCACAACGCTCTTAAGAACTGTAATATCTTTCATCCATCCCATAAGGACTACACAGCCGATCAAAACGACGGCAATACTAGTTTTTTGTGAATAAAATTGGCATAAAGCATGAAGAGAAGAAGACTGATAACGAGACTGAAGATGATGAATAGTCATAGCTTATGACTCATAAGTAGCAAGTATCATGATATTTGCTAGTTTTACATGAAATTATATACATAAAAGTATAAAAATCTTGAAGCTAATATGAGCCTTTACTTCAAAAAATTGGTGTTTTTTGAGATTCTATTTAATAGAGAGTATTAAATCGTGTGAACTCTATTCAAAAATAAAATCCGCTTTAGCGAACTAACTATTTAACAATAAAGGCTAATTATTGCTTGTCTGGACAATAAATGGTCATATCAAGTCCGACCAAACACTTGTCATTACGAGCGCAGCGTAGAGTCCAGACGATTGCGTCGTTCCACTTGGTTGCACTTGCTGCGGACATATCACAAGTAATTTGCCGGATATGATATCAAACGACGTTTTACTATTTCTAAATTGAGCCGCAAAAGCAATATTTATCAATTATTTTCAGACATAATTAATGTAATATTTTCGGTTCTTATATGTGTTGAAAACAATAACAATTTATTTCAAAAAAAAGTCCGCTAATGCGGACTTCGGACATTGGATAAGGTTAGGTTTTCACCAAGATCGCTTACTCTTTATGAGAGTTATATTTATTCTTATCTACGTCATCTGAAAAATCAAGGCTGATCCAGCAACTCTTTAGACATAAGTCCTGAGATTTGGTCTGCGGATAATTTGCCAAAACTTAGACATCTCTCAACTGGGCATTCACTTCTATGTTCTAGTTTAATTGCGATTTTGGCTGAAAATGCCCACTCTACATATAGTTTATCAATGAAATTTAAGTACTATAGTTGAGCATTAATTAATCAATAATTTTCTGCATTTTGCTGGTGAATTTATGTGATTATCTACCGCGATCGCGTTCTAAATCTTCAATCACTTTTTGTAGATACCATTCATCTGGTTTTCCTGGATAATAATCTTGTTTTTGGTCAATTAATCGTTGAGCAATTTCCCAATAACCGCCAACTAAGCGCAAAAGTTTTTGGCGTAATAAGTTATACTTTTGCTTTTTCGATTCAGGATAAGTTGTCTGGATTTTTTGTAGGCTATTTAAAACTTGTTGGTAATTATCCCAATCTTCTTGTTCGCAAAAAATACTAGCTGCACGTTGATAATCTTCAACAGCGCTTTGCATTTCTTCAAGTAATGTATAAGCAATGCCACGATTGTAGTAAGCTTGGGCATCATCAAATTTAATTTGTAGCGCTTGCGTATAATCTTGAATTGCACCAAGATAATTACCCATTGCTCGATAGACATTGCCTCTAGCAACATATATCAAAGTATCTTGGGGCTGCATTTGCAGTGCTTGGTTAAAATCGGCGATCGCACCTTGATGATCTCCCAACAAAGCACGGGCTTTACCTCGGTTGCGATAGACGATAGCATCTTGAAATTTGAGTAACAGTGCTTGGTTAAAGTCTGCGATCGCCTCACGGTAATTTCCCATTTTGCAACGCACTACACCCCGACAACAATAAGCTTGGGCATCTTGAGGATCTGCTTGTAAGACCCAGTTTAAATCTGCGATCGCTTCTCGTGTATCTCCCTTTTCGGCTTTGTCTAATAGTTGCGTAAAATAATCTTTGGTGGAGATGATGGGTGTAGTTATAGAATTTTGTGGTTGTACGGCTACTTTAGCTGGAGGTTGTAACTGTTTAATCTGTTCTAGACAGAGACGACAATTTTCCTTATCTTTTTGTTGTAAATATAATTCTGCGGCTTGTTTCAAACTAGCGATCGCATCTTGAATGAATCCCTGTTTGCGGCGTACGATTCCCCGCAAATTATAAGCTGCTGCATAATTACCACGCAGATTAATCGCCCGTTCCACATCATCCAACGCGCCAGATAAATTTTTCAGCGCCACTCGTGCCAATGCACGACTATAGTAAGCTTCAACAAATTTAGCATCAATTTTTAGTGCTTCGGTATAATCAGAAACTGCCGAAAGAATTTGTCCTGAATCATAATACGCCAATCCTCTTTGCAAATACGCCTCAGCATCGAATGGCATTAGCTGTATTACTTGGCTAAAATTTGCGATCGCCCCAGCATAATCTTTTTGTTTAGCTTTTTCTAACCCCTGTAAGTAGAGTTCGTGATTACTCATAATTGATAATTTATAGGTGTATGTTGCAATCTGCCCACCGTAACTTCTATCTTGCACCATATTCAAAGCTGCGTTGCGGATAAATGATGAATTTAAATATCAAAGTGCTGGTACAAAAGAAATGCAGCAGAAAACATCTCTGTCTGTCTGCTGCTACCAAATATGAGGCTGAGTCACTTTTTACATCCGAGTCATAACGGCTACTTTGGTCAACTTATCTTTTTCCAGTCCCTGTAGTTCATCAAGATGCAGCCAACCCTCTTTGATCAACCTAGCAAAGACAAAGATGAGGACTGAATATCTGTATTCGTATTTACCATCTATTTCATGCCTTCTGGCACTTAAGAAATCGTGTAACTGCCACATTTCATCAGCCTGTGTCATCTTACTGGATCTTTGCCGGACTTCTTGGATTACCGCTTCAATTTCTCGCTGATATGCTTTTTCAAAAGCGTGTTTAGCTATTTCTTCCTCGGTCTTAGACCATTCAACTTCACTCACGTGCATTCCGAACCTTAAAATTTATACGTTTAATTGTTTTATCAATGGGCGATTTGCTGCAAAAAATAGGAGCGCCCTTGACTAGAGAGCGCTCACACAATCATTCAAGGTATAGCTATTAGCTGGTACTTCTTCTAGCGAACTAAATTTAATAGTTCTTTAGGAGATGCCAGCAAATCAATTGCCACAAAGAAAATTTTACCTTTAGGATTAATTAAAAATCGCCAAGCCATATTCATTCCAACACCAGCACCAAACCAAGGAGTTTGGACTTTACCTGTAACTTTTATTTGGGTGTAACCTTCTTCTGCTGGTTCAGAAACGCCTCTTTCTGGAAGCAATTTGAGGTTTTGGCATTCTTCATTAAAAAATCGTAGAATAGCGTCTCTGCCCACGATGGGTCTTTGGAAAGGTGGTTGCAAAGCTGCATCAGGCGCGAATAGATCAATTAATGCCCCAAAATCATTGGCATTAAGGTTGTCCATATAACTCAGCACCGTTTCATTTGTAATGCCTTCAATGGTGACTTGAGTGCGTTGTGACACATCTTTAGGTGCAACAACAGGTTCAGAGACTCTGGTATAGTCGCCCAGCTTGTTGGGATCAAATCCCATATCAACTACAGAATTACGTAAGACGGTAATTTGTTGTCCCTGATCCAGTTCTCTAACTGCTTGCAGTACTGCTGAAGCATTGGCAGAAAGCTGATAACCAGCAGGAATTGGAGCGACAATACCTTGATCCATCCATACTCCAAGTTGATACCAGAACCCTAGTTTGATGTTTGCCGACCAAGTAGCATAGGTACGACAAATAGGTGTATCAGCATTGTTGGCTAGATCGCACATCACCTGACTTTGCTCAGGAAAAGTCATTTCCCGAATTTGATTGAGAGTTGCTTCGGCAAACTGCATACGAGCAGCGCCTGGAGCAGCAACAGTGATTGTTTTACCCATTTCTAAATAAGCAAACCAAGTCCATGCCAACTGATCTTCCGCGCTGAGTTGCTTAAATCTAGCAATTGTGGCTGGTACTGCATCGGCAGATAGGGTTTCTGGGAAAATACCACGAGCCGAGTCAATTGTAATTGGCATATCACACCTAACTTTAAATTGTATTTAGAACTAGCAAAAGGACGTGGGCGAGAGCGTTTAGACGTTCAAGCTTCTGTGACCTGTTAAAAAAATATCACATAATTTAACAAAAGTTAATAATTTTTAACCGGATGGCAAAATATACCTCCTTAATGTTTTGGAGATAGTCAAGTAGAACTTATGTAGTGACAACTAATACAAATAGGGTGTAAGGCTATTAATCAGCTACATCCCTACCCTCATACCAATTCTTTATGAAGCTCTACCAAATTAAGCTTCAAGGATAAAATCGTCAGAAGTGAGAGAGGCAATCATGGAAATACCATTTTTGCGGGATAATGAATGAAAAATTGCTGACAAATAATTCTTGATTATTTGTAAATAATTTAGCAAATCTGCAAGCTTGACAAGTAAGGACGTACGCAAGTTGGCGAATATGCTCAACTACTCAATTAATCATTGCAGATTGTCCTTGATGTGCCAGCCGAAATTAAAAAATTGCAAAAGCCTTAACTATCCCACACAACCGTTGCGCTGCTGACTCTCATGAGTAATAAACCAAAAATAATTGTTTTAGATGATGACCCTACAGGTTCGCAAACAGTCCACAGTTGCTTGCTGCTAATGCGCTGGGATGTGGATACTTTACGCATCGGGTTGCGTGATGATTCACCGATTTTTTTTGTCCTGACTAATACCCGTGCATTACCGCCAGAGTCAGCCGCAGCTGTAACTAAAGAAGTTTGTCAAAATTTAAAACAAGCAATAGCGGGTGAAGGAATGAGCGATTTTTTAGTTGTGAGTCGTTCTGATTCTACATTACGTGGGCATTATCCCATTGAAACGGATGCGATCGCCACTGAACTCGGCTCTTTTGATGCTCATTTCCTCGTCCCCGCGTTTTTTGAAGGTGGACGCATCACCCGCGACAGCATCCATTACTTAATTATTGATGGTGTACCAACCCCAGTAGAGAAAACTGAGTTTGCCCGTGATTCCGTATTTGGATATCATCACAGTTACTTACCCAAATACGTCGAAGAAAAAACTCAAGGTCGCATTAGTGAGGAGTCTGTCACCAGATTTTTATTGTCTGATATTCGTGCTGGTAGCTTAGAAAGATTACTCAAACTCACAGGTAATCAATGTGCTGTGGTTGATGGCGAAACTCAAGCCGACCTCGATATTTTCGCCAAAGATTTATTAACCGCAGCCAGCCAAGGTAAACGCTTTTTATTTCGTAGTGCCGCCAGCATCTTAACAGCTTTAGCAGCATTACCGCCCCAACCAATTCCTGCCGAAAACATGGCAAAATATGTGCGGCAAGGCAAACCTGGCGCAGTTATTGTCGGTTCCCATGTCAAAAAGACAACGCAGCAGTTAAACGCATTGTTGGAAACAGAAGGGACAGCGGGAATTGAAGTTGATGTTCAGCGATTACTCAATCAAGAAGAAAATTCAGCTACTATACTGCTCACCGAAACATTAGCAAACATTCAGACTGTTTATAACGCTGGTAAAACGCCAGTTATTTATACTAGCCGTCAAGAACTCACTTTTAATGATGTGAAAACACGGCTTGATTTTGGCATTCAAGTTTCCAGTTTATTGATGGATATTGTGCAGGGTTTACCTGCTGATATTGGCTTTTTAATTAGCAAAGGTGGGATTACATCAAATGATGTCTTGAGTACAGGCTTGGCTTTAACAACAGCGCGATTATTAGGACAAATTTTAGCTGGTTGTTCGATGGTAATTACACCTGCTAACCATCCCCAATTTCCCAATTTACCAGTAGTACTATTTCCCGGTAATGTTGGTGATGCTCATGCTTTAGCAACAGTTTACCAACGATTAACTAAACAATTATGAAGTGTAAAGTCTGAAGTCTGAAAGTTTGGAGAGTTTTCCGCCTGCAAATATCATTTGTTATTGAATGTTGATAAAAACTATTGACCATTGACTGACCCTTGACTAATGACAATCCGCAAAAAAAAGTGCAATATGTATGCCTAATAGCTGTCTAGGTCACTAGTTAAGAATAATAAATCAGGGTTGATACAAAATGTTTGTTCTGAAATACTTCAGAAACATGAGTTCAGTGAAATCCTCAAAAGTTCTGAGCCGCAGTTGTTGGTGCATCCCACGGGAGGTAACAGAAGCGTTTACAGCACTTAGTTCTCATAACTTTCTTGGGTGAAAATGTTGTTCCGTTGTGTAACTAATTTAAGATAAGTAATTACCCGGAGTTTCCATTGTGTTTATGGCTGGTGCTGCATGACTTCTGATTTTGCTATCCCTAATCCAGAGTCAAATTCTGCACTTCCTGATGCAGAGTCTATCTCTCATCTATCTGATGTAGATGTAAATTCCAATGTTTTTCATATTGAGTCGAATTCCACCGTTTCTGAGCCAGATCCTCATTCTGTCATTCCAGATACGGAGTTATCATCTGTTCTCCTTTATTTAAAATCAAATTCTCCGCCTTTAGTGTTAAATCCAGATTCTGTCCCACAAGAATTAGAGTCAACTGCTCCGCTTCAGGATGTAGAGTTAAATTCTGCTTCTAGAGAATTGGAGTTAAATTTGGCTAAGGACTTAGAACCCAATCTTGAAGCCTCAAATACAGAAGCGAGTTCCACTCTTTGGGATGTGACAGAAGCCGAAGTAGATAATCGACTCAAAAATATCCAAGTTCAGTTCAAACATGAAGCTGGAAAACTGTTAGTCATCTTACCGACAGAATCTCAATTGCCAGCATCAGAAATAGCTTGGGCTGATATTTGGCAACAGTTGAAGTTGCGATTAAATGCAGGCGATCGCTTAAGGATACCAAATACACCTGTACATTTGATAGCCTATGACCGCTTGTTAGACAGCAGACAACTGCAAGATTTAGCCGATAGCTTTAGCGAAGTGCAACTCCAGCTAAAATGTGTCGCTACGAGTCGGCGACAAACTGCGATCGCCGCTGTCACATCAGGGTATTCTGTAGAACAACTCCAACCACAAACCTCCCTCAGTTCCGAAGCTCAAATAACTACAACAAGCCAAGCAGACGCACTCTATCTCGAAATGACTGTCCGTTCAGGAGTCGAAATTCGTCATCCCGGAACAGTAATTTTGCTAGGAGATGTCAATCCAGGTGGTATCGTAGTGGCAGAAGGAGATATTTTAGTCTGGGGGCGTTTACGTGGAATTGCTCATGCTGGCGCTGGGGGGAACCGCGAGTGCTTAATTATGGCTTTGCAAATGGAACCTACTCAATTGCGAATCGCCGATGCTGTAGCCAGAGCGCCTGAAAAGCTACCATCGCAATTTTCTCCCGAAGTGGCACATATCACGCCCCAAGGAATTCGCATCGCTAGGGCTACTGATTTTTCTAGAAATCAATTAGCTAGGATAAATCAAGTACCATAAATAACTATTATAATTCCTGAACCCTCATCGCTCGCAACTCTGAACATGACTCGCATTATTGTGATTACCTCCGGTAAAGGAGGGGTGGGTAAAACTACAGTGTCAGCAAACCTAGGTATGGCCCTCGCTAAATTGGGTCGTCAAATTGCCTTGGTTGATGCAGATTTTGGTTTAAGAAATTTGGACTTGCTGTTAGGACTCGAAAACCGTATTGTCTATACAGCCGTAGAAGTTCTCTCCAGAGAGTGTCGGTTAGAACAAGCATTAGTCAAAGACAAACGCCAAACTAACCTCGTACTTCTACCAGCAGCCCAAAATCGTTCCAAAGATGCAGTCACCCCCGAACAAATGAAATTATTGGTGAATGCACTGGCGCAAAAATATCAGTACGTCATTATTGATAGTCCAGCGGGGATTGAAAACGGATTTAAAAATGCGATCGCCCCAGCCAAAGAAGCCTTAATTGTCACTACTCCAGAAATATCCGCTGTTCGAGATGCTGACCGGGTAGTTGGGTTATTAGAAGCACAAGGTGTTAAGCGTGTACACTTAATAATAAACCGCATCAGACCAGCAATGGTACGGGCAAATGATATGATGTCTGTTCAAGATGTTCAGGAACTGCTTGCAATCCCATTGATTGGCGTGATCCCTGACGATGAGCGTGTAATTGTCTCGACCAATCGCGGCGAACCCTTGGTATTAGGGGATACTCCCTCTTTAGCTGCTATAGCTGTGGAAAATATTGCTCGGAGATTAGAAGGAGAAACAGTCGAATTCTTGGATCTCGACGCGCCCCCAGATAACATCTTCGCCCGTTTGCGGAAGTTGTTGTGGACAAAGATTGTTTAATGTTTCAGTCTCCTGAGATCTATTAACAACAATGATCATTGAACTTATCGAACGACTTTTTTCTCGACCTCCTGAAAACAGTCGCAATCAAGTTAAACGCCGCCTACAAGTAGTCATAGCTCACGATCGCGCTGACTTAGATGCTCAGACGTTAGAAAAAATGCGTCAAGAAATTCTCGATATCGTCTGTCGCTACGTGGAAATCGAAACTGATGGCTTGGAGTTCACATTAGAAAGCAACCAAAGAACAACAGCTTTGATTGCTAATTTACCCATTCGGCGGGTGAAAGATTCTATGTCTCTTTTGGAAAGTGGTGATAAATCACAGTAGTTGACAAAACTATATTTTTTCACGAGTTAGTACTGAGATTGATCTCAATTACTGTAAATTTTTGGTGAGTAAAATCTATTTAAAAAATAAATTTATTTGTCATCAGCAGCCAGAATCAAGAGTGTTGAGAATCCAGATGATGCACTGAAGAAAGACTAGTGACAGATGTGCGTCCATGCTATCTATTTTGGGCAAACTAAACTAGCCAAATACTTAGATAAGTCATGATATCACTGCCATTTGCCAACAAATTATCTTTGAGCTTGCTAGTTTGCACTACTTTACTCACTACTTGTCAAGTGTCTCAAGCATCAACTACATCAAATTCTCAAACACCTGCGGCGAAAGAAAGCAAAATTATCGGGGGTGCAATTGATTGCGACAATGATGGGCGACAAAATGACTCACGCATTGATGATGATGGTAATGGTATTCCTGATAGATGTGTAATTGATACTTCTGCAAACGCACAACAGAAAATTAAGACAGAAAGTACTAAAGAAATTTTTGATACGCTAATGCAGGCTTTAACTGAAATGACTGAAGGTTGTGATGAAGCAACAAAAGTTAGAGCAGGCGTTAGTTATAGAATTTGTACTATCAATAATCAACCTGTCGCCGCTTCTGAAGCACTTTTAGAAGTAGGAGACGGGGTAGGTTTCTGGTTTAAAAATAACAAAGTCGTAGCTATCAGATATTTCCACTCAGGAGAAACTTTGTTCTTCGATGATGAAACATTAATTGCTAAATTTTCTGACGACGAGAAACTACAAAGCAACTTCACCAATGAAGAACGTCGGGAAGCTGAGAATTTAGCAAAAGAAGGCTACCAAACAATTTTTCAAGTTTTTGCAGAGTCAGCTAAATAATTTCTCTGAGAAATTATTCTGTTGAATTTTCACAGTAGGCGTTGCTGATTTTAGAGACAAAAAAACCTCTGAAAGTTTAACTTTCGGATGTTGTTTATCACACTTTCAGCAACGCTGACTATTTGGCCTATAATTTAGACGCGATCGCTCGCGCCTCTATTCAGCCTTATACTGCTTCTGTATTCTTTTCTCCAGTCCGAATCCGCACAACTTGTTCAACAGGAGAGATGAAGATTTTACCATCCCCAATTTCCCCTGTGCGGGCAGCAGAAATAATTTTGTCTACCACCATATCAACCTGATTATCTTCAACGACAATTTCTACTTTCAGTTTTTGCAGAAACTCCACAGTGTATTCAGAACCACGATAGCGTTCTGTTTGTCCCTTCTGCCGTCCAAAACCGCGCACTTCCGAAACCGTCATTCCCACGATACCAGCATTAACCAAAGCAATCTTCACTTCGTCAAGCTTAAATGGGCGAATAATTGCTTCTACTTTTTTCATGTATTTGACTCCTAAATTTTAATAGGTTTGTTTATCTATCTAACCAGATCAACCGTGTGACATTATTACCAATAACGCGATTACAAAAACATAATGTAATAATTGCAACTTTTTTTAAAGTGTTTAGTTTTTGTCTATGCAGTTTTGGCATCACAGATTGATGACTCAAAGAGGTAAGAGAGAAACATACTTTATTTAACTTAAAAATAGAAAGCTTCTATATTTAAGTATATTTGTTAACAATTTACAGCAAAATTAGTTACTCTGATGTGCAAACAGGGGACGCACAATTAAATACCCAGCACCAAAAGCAGTCAACATAACTAATAAAATCGTAATCACTAACCCCCAACCATTGATTTCCTTCTTTTTTGCTTCCATAGAAGGATAATAATTAACAGCCTGCTCTTCTATAAAGATTGTTTCTGGGATGTGAGAACTTATTTCTACTACAGGTACAGAAAAATCTGGGCGGCGCTTAGTTTTAGGTGTTTCCGGTGGACGCGTCCGCGCTGAGGGCGAACGAGGACGTGCTTCTTTTTTGGGCTGTTTGGCAATATTTTTCACTTCGCCACTAGCACGGGGATGAAAGTTACTATCCTTGCTTTCGGGACTACGGAAATCAACTAGCTTTTGCAAGTTGGCGACAGACTGTAAAACTTTGGTAATTTCTTGTCGCAAAAATTGATTTTCTTGCGTTAATTGCTGATTTTTTGCGGTGAGTGCATCTACTTTTGCCTGAGTCGCTTCTAACTCTGCTGCCAATTCCCGATATACGTACAGTGGCACAGAGGAAGGATGATTTTGAGAAGCGGGCCTTGTTGCAGAGTGGCTATGAACAGCTGCTGTGGTTGTTCGCATCGGTGAATTGGTATCAAAAGTTAAGGTAATGGAATTTTACAGAGAGGCTATGAAAAATTGCTATATCTGAAACTATGCCCAAGAATAATAGATAAATGCCGAGATAGCAAAGATTTTTTTTGGTCGAGTTAATACCTAAAAATTGCTAAAATCAGCAACTAATAACTTACAATATTCCACTAAGCACAGGTCAATTTCGTAACAAAGGAAAAAAGTGTCCTACAGGGCCTTGACCTTTGCCAATACTGAGTGAGTAAGCCAGAGCAGTTGTAACATACTCTTTTGCTTGTTTGACAGATGTTAACAAATCCTTGCCGATCGCCAGATTAGCGGCGATCGCAGCTGATAATGTACAACCAGTACCGTGGGTATTTTGCGTGTCTACTTGCTGTGTTGTCAAGATTTCCAAACGGTTGCCATCAAACCAAATATCAACACCACGGGCATTTCCCTGCATCCCGCCACCTTTGACTAAAACAGTCTTTGCCTTTAAATTGCGGTGAATCATTTGGGCAGCAGCCCTCATATCATCCAGAGAATTAATCGGGAAACCACTTAAAATCTGTGCTTCATAGCGGTTAGGAGTGATAATAGCCGCCTGGGGAATTAACTGCTGGCGTAGCGTCTTAATCGCATCATCATCAATTAACTGCGCCCCTGTGCGGGATACCATCACCGGGTCAACCACTAAATTATCTATTTCTAAAGTCTCCACTTGCTGGGCTACCGCAGCAATAATTTCTGGATTCAGCAACATTCCCGTTTTTGCTGCTTGTACGCCAATATCCTCCACAACCGCTTGCATTTGGGCTACAACTGCCTCTGATGGCATTGCATCAACTCGCACCACTCCCAAGGTATTTTGTGCCGTCACGCAGGTTACAGCGCTAGTACCGTGGACGCAGTGAAAAGCAAAGGTACGTAAATCAGCTTGTATTCCCGCACCACCACCACTATCAGAACCAGCAATAGTTAAAGCTACAGGGATTTTTGATCTTGTTTCAGCGTTCATAAGGGAGTGGGGGAAGAAAAAAGTCTGAAGTCGGAAATTTTATTTTCTGCCTTTTGACTATTGACCTTTCAACAAAGGATTTGGTTGAGGGTTTTGAGGTCTTGTTTGCGGCACAACTGTAAGATAAGGTTGCAGTTTTTCGGAGTCAACCCAACCAGAGTAATATTTTACGCTGGTGGATTTAGGAGAAATATCAATTAACTCTAAATCACCGCGTATTGCATTCCAATTCATGGGCAATTCTGGTTTAAATTCTCCAGAACCGATACCTTGAGGGCCACCCCCAACTAAATTAAGTCCAACTTCATCCAACGCACGAACAAAGCGTTGTCCATTCCAGTGCCATTCAAAACCCGGCCATTCCACAGGTGGTTTTTCTGGCGGTAAAGAACGTCCAAACTCATACTTACTGGCACCTTCATTAATTTTAGTGGTGAAGCCTTGAGGGTATGTCACTTCATAACGTCCTTTGTTGGTTTGGAAGTTAACCGGACTCCACCACAAAACTTCTACAGTATTATTACCAGACAAAGATACAGCAGGCTTTTTATTAGTTGATGCACTGTAAAGTGGTAATTTTTCTGGCAGTTTAGCCATTGCAGTAAAGCGCCAACAAGCCCAACTGTCTGGGTTATCAGCGGCTTGCCATTTCACTTGGCAAACGCCGTTAGTGCCACTCACCCAAAGGATGTTATTTTCTAATCTGAGTTTGTCAGGAATTGCCCCAACTAATGGACTGTTATGTGTGGTGTAAGTACTTAAAGAACCATCCGGACGGTAAGCAACTAATCCTTTAGCGGGAAGGTAGAGATTTCCTTCACCACCCACATTAGTACCCATCCAAAAAGTAGGCTTATTAACATCACCCGTGATGGCTAAATCTGTAATTTGTGTAAATGCAAGTGCTTTTGGTTGAATCAGGCTAAATTTATCAGTTTTTGGGTCATAACTAATAATGGTAGCAATACCATTGTTACCTTCACCTTGCTCAAAAGCGATCGCCCACCAAATGCGATCGCCATAAACTAAACTAGATGTTACTCTCGGCACGCCCAACTGATTTCCTTCAGCAGAAAATCCGGCTTTTACTGCTGCATTCTGCAAATCCTTGAGAGTATACACAGTTTGCCGTTGAGGATTTTTACTATTAGGGGTAATTAGTTCAAAAACAATTTTATCTTTAGTTGGATCTGGGACTTCTGGTCTGGAGATATTATTATCTGAGCTTAAAGAATACTTTGGCTCTTGAACGACCCGATACTGATAAGTTGTACCCTGAAAATTGATATTCTTGAATTTTGGATTTACCCAATCCTGTGCCAAGGCTGCATAATTTTTTGGTGGTTGCAACTCCTTGGGTAAGGTTCCTGATTGTACTGTCCAAGTATTATTAGCTCGGCAGAAAACAAAATCCTGTTTTAGAGTTTGAAACTGAACAGTGTCATCATTCGCTACAATATTGCGAATATGCCAATCAAACCTTTCATAAAAACCTTCATTTTTATTTGGTACTGTTAAAGAAACTACCTCAGCTTTTGGACAGTTTTCTACATTCGCTTTTGCTGTGTTAGTTGCCTGAGAGATGCTGTCAATACTAGAACTGCAAGCACCAACAAGTAAAAATACACCCAAAACCGCAATATTTTTCCCCATATCAACTCTCATCTATTGGCAAAAATTCATTGATTTTTAACTTCTAATATTGACTACAGTTCGTAGAGATAATATTTCTGAATTTTTGATAAAAAATAAATTGATTTAGCTAAGATTATTTTTGGATCAATTCTCAGAAAATTAGATTCCCTATTTCTTACAGAATTGGGGAATCTAAAGTTTCTTAACTCCTAAATATACCTAGCAATTTTCTATAATTTTTGACTGTTCTACGACAGAGTTTGTTCCCCTGGTAAATTTTGTAATGCACCTTGTAAATATTCAGCCCATTTCACAGCTAAAGGGATTTCTGTAAAGGGTACATGTATAGAAGCATTAGCGGATTCAGCAATAATGAACTCTAACTCAATAACACGACCTTTTGTTGGGGGCGCTTTTAGATTTACAATTTTGCCATCTACCAAAAGATGAATTTCTTTAACATCAAGTAAAGAAAAAGTTCCTAAATTAATTATTCCTTTTGGTGTGGGTTTACCCCAAGTAAGATTGTTGTCTTTTTGACCTAATACCGCATAGATATCATATTTGGCTCGGTCAAATTGTTCTGCCCAAATCTTATAAGCCTCGACCTTTTGATATTCTTTTGAGCCTTGCCAAGCTAACCAAAAAAACGCTATCAACAAAGGCAACCATAAAAGACCACGTTCCATCGTTTAAACAATCCTGAGTCGTAAGTGAAAGTTTAACTAACTAAAGTGACAATTACACCAATGAGGGATGCAGATAAGTTATGTTAGTGAGCAAACTGGCAAAAGCGGTGACGAGTTAATATGAGAAGGCTAATATTATTGTGCCTGTTTATTATTGGGTTAGGCGCTGCTGTTTTTGGATTTTTAAATTTTCAGGGACTAGCAGCGAAAGGTGATTTTGAAACGATTGTGCTTGATTTTCGGGAAGATATTGCAAAAGCTGAAATAGACCGAGATTTGCAAGCGATCGCTCAACAATACAACGTTACACCCCAATTAGATAATAAATTTTCTGCACAAGACAATGTGTATATTATCAGAGGCGATCGCCAAAGGCTCAAAGAACTGAAAAAATCTCAGTTTGCCAAAGCCACAGAATTTATTGAACCGAATTACATCTATAGAATTCCCCCAGAACCTAAAACCACCGTTCTTGGAGAACTCACACCACCCCAAAATAACGAGGCCAAACCTTCCTTAATCGGCCCCAACGACCCATATTACAGCAAGCAATGGAACCTGCACAAAATCGGCATTGAAGGTGCATGGACTGAAACGAAAGGTAGTGGTATTACGGTTGCTGTCATTGATACTGGTGTAACCCAGGTACGCGACTTAAAAGAGACAAAATTTGTCAAAGGCTACGATTTTGTTAATGACCGAGAACAAGCCACAGACGATTATGGTCACGGTACACACGTTGCAGGTACAGTCGCCCAAGCTACTAATAATCAATATGGTGTTGCGGGTGTTGCTTACGAAGCCAGCCTTATGCCACTCAAAGTCTTAAATGAGTATGGTGGTGGTACTGTAGCCGATATTGCCGAAGCAATTAAATTTGCCGCCGATAAAGGCGCAGATGTGATTAATATGAGCTTGGGTGGTGGCGGTGAAAGCCAGTTAATGAAAGATGCCATTGATTATGCTTACAAAAAAGGTGTCGTTATCATAGCGGCCGCTGGCAATGAAAGTGCCAATGGTGCAAGCTATCCAGCCCGTTACCCTCACGTTATTGGCGTTTCTGCTTTCGGCCCAGAGGGTGAAAAAGCTGACTACTCTAACTATGGTGCTGGCGTAGATATCTCAGCCCCTGGTGGTAGTGAAACTGGTAAGATTTTGCAAGAAACCATTAACGAAAATGGTGAAAGTGAATTCTTGGGACTCCAAGGTACAAGTATGGCTGCACCTCACGTTGCGGGTGTAGCAGCTTTAATCAAAGCCAAAGGTATAGAAAATCCCGATGACATTTTAAAAGTTCTCAAACAATCAGCCAGAGTCATTCAAGATGATGGTTTGAATTATTACGGTGCTGGACAACTCAACGCCGAAGCCGCAGTTAAATTAGCAGCCCAAGGACAAATCAGTTTCCCAGATTTCTTTCGTTGGCTGCGAGATAACGGTTACATTAACCCAGGATTTTGGATAGATGGCGGTGTAGTGGCACTGTTACCAAAAATTTTAATGGTAGTCGGTTCTTATTTACTGGCTTGGTTTTTACGGGTTTACTTCCCCTTTACCTGGAGTTGGGCTTTATTTAGTGGCTTAACTTTTGGTAGTTCGGGATTATTCTTCCTCAAAGGCATCTATATATTTGACCTACCCCAGTGGCCTTTCCGTGTTTTAGGTAGTTCTTTACCTGAATTAGGTAATGCGCTACAAGGTACAGATGCTTTTAATCCTGTATTTGCCAGTGTTTTAATTCCGCTGGTTCTAGTTGTATTCCTCCTAGGACATCCTAGTTGGAAATGGTTTGCTGTTGGTTCTACTTTAGGTGTAGCCGCTTGTTTGACAGTCAGCGTAATTTACGACCCAGCCGTTTGGGGCTTGGGTAGCGGTAACTTAGCAAGAATATTCCTCATTGTTAATGCCCTACTTTGCTACGGACTAGCTCGTTTGGCAGTTAACAACGATAAACAAGTCGCATAAAATAAGCAGGCAATAGTGAGTGGGGATTTTTGACTCATCCCCACTTTCTACTCACCAACGCCACTTGTACAACGGAGGGAATCTCCGCAACGTAGTGGCTACTCAACACTCAGTACTTAATTATGAGCATTACAGTTAAAGGCACTATTGAACGTCGTGAGATTGGTATGGGCGCTTGGGCGTTAGTTACCGATGAAGGTGTAACTTACGAAATTCTCAAAGGCGCTGATAAAAGCTTACTCAAAGCTGGGCAGCAAGCCAAAGTTAAAGGACAGGTGCGTGAAGACATCATGACAGCAGCTATGATTGGCCCAGTTTTAGAAGTAAAATCTTTTGAAGTAATTAATTCTGACTAGCGGCAGGATTTACAACTGCTTGCAGGCGACTTCTAAATTCTCCTTTGGGATGTCCGCCTTTAACCTCACCAATAATCTGAAATTCGCCTTCGGGAGAATCACAAATAATATAAGTAGGCCATCCCATTTCCGATTTATCAGGATACTGGGTGAGCAAAATTTTCCGATATTTGCGATAAGTAGCTGTGTCTTGCATTTTCACATCAATAAACTGCAAGCCCAGTTCTTCTGCTACTTTTTGATCATAAAAAGCCATTTTATGACAAATGCCGCACTCTTCAGAAGAAAATTTAATTACAGCTAAACTCATGATGATCTTGCGCCTCCCTGGAAATCGGGAATAAATCTTACCATAGTTTTAATAAATAAGCATCTTACTTATGGATGATCAAGGTGCAATCATACAGTTAATGAGAATTTAAGTAAAAATTTATCTAAAAAAATATTTTACAGGAAATAGTTATAGCGAGGAAATGCTGTTGACTAGTACACGGAATTTAGCCAAAACCTAAGCTAGGACTATATTACAGATGTGGAAATCAACCCTAAAAAATTAATTTTTAGCAATCTGTAATCTGGCTTTGACAAATCAGTAGATATCTGACTATAAACTATGATAGGATGTACAAACTTACGATTCTCATCCAGGGTAGCTTCTGCAAAGCAACTGAGCGATCGCAAAAAAATTTCCACAATCCATCTGCTGCTTATAGATAGTAGAAGGTTAATAGTTGAGTTTAATGTGATAAACACAAAAAGTGTTTAATTAGCTCTATCGGTGGCATGATACCTGCGAAGATTCAGAGTTAAGTTAAGTCAATAAATGCTGACACTGATAGTCAAAAAATACTATTTGCACTAGTATATTGTCTGAAACTTGCGCTAGAATATACGCCTAAGCAACTACCAACATTTCGCAAAAATCTCCAAGAAAGTGTTAGCTAATTCAGGGAGTTAAGTATCAGGGTACATCTACCAATTAATTGTTCCAAGGTCTAGCAAAGTCTTCCGGAACAATTGTTCTAAAGGTTATAAGGTGCTTCAAAATCGCAAAACAGTTGTATCTACCAAATCAGAAAGTTAGTTATCTTAGTACAACTACCAATAATCTGTTTCTAGGATTTAGAAGTATGTTCCGGATAAAAATTCCAAAAGCTAATATGCTGTTAAACCAGCATAAAAAAATCTACCAGTTGTGGCCAGTGCATAGGGGAGTTAGTTATTAGGGCGCGTCGATTAATAATTTATTTATTCGAGAAGTTATCAATATCTTCCGAATAAATTTTAAAAAATCATGGTTGCTATTTACCAAACATAAAAAAATCTCCCAGTGGTTGCAGATAACTAGGAGATTTATTTATCAGGGTGCATTTATAACAATTATTTTGTTCGAGTTTCAATTAGCATCTTCCAGAGACAATCTATAATCACTAGCATTACTTCTGCTGAAGTTTTGCTAGAAAAAAATCCCCCAGCCAGTATTAGCCAGCTAGGGAAGAAAGTTATCAGGGTGCATCTACCAATTAATTGTTCTACTACTACAGCGCATCTCCCGGAAAAATTTGCATCGACAAGCTTTCATCTACCAAAAAAAATCCCCCAGCCAGTACTAGCCAGCTAGGGAAGAAAGTTATCAGGGTGCATCTACCAATTAATTGTTCTACTACTACAGCGCATCTCCCGGAAAAATTTGCATCGACAAGCTTTCATCTACCAAAAAAAATCCCCCAGCCAGTATTAGCCAGCTAGGGAAGAAAGTTATCAGGGTGCATCTACCAATTAATTGTTCTACTACTACAGTGCATCTCCCGGAAAAATTTGCATCGACAAGCTTTCATCTACCAAAAAAAATCCCCCAGCCAGTGTTAGCCAGCTAGGGAAGAAAGTTATCAGGGTGCATCTACCAATTAATTGTTCTGCGACTACAGCGCATCTCCCGGAAAAATTTGCATCGATAAGCTTTCATCTACCAAAAAAATCCCCCAGCTAGGGAAGAAAGTTATCTGTTAAGTTAAATATACTCAAAGCTAAAGGCGCAAGGCTTTGCGCCTTTATTTATTTACTACACTTTATCTATCGGTAACTGTTATATTTTTTTGGGTAAATTACATCTTACGCCACGCCACCTGCTTGATAGGGATTAAAGTCAGGTGAGCAATACTGCAAGGTATCGGGTAAGCAAGATTGCTTACCCTCTAGGAAAAATACAATAGAAATAAATACTCTAAAATGAACCAGGTAGACTATCTCCGCATTAGTTTAATCGATCGCTGTAATTTTCGCTGTCAATACTGTATGCCGGAGGGTGCAGAACTAGAATATGCCCTCAAACAACAGCTTCTCACTGACGCAGAACTACTGACTCTGATTCAAGAGGTGTTTATCCCTGTTGGTTTTACGCAGTTTCGCTTAACTGGGGGAGAGCCTCTACTGCGTCCTGGGGTAGTAAATTTAGTAAAAGCGATCGCATCATTACCCGAAACCAAAGACTTGTCGATGACAACCAACGGTTTTTTACTTGCACCCATCGCCAAAAATCTTTACGATGTCGGTTTACGCCGAATTAATATCAGCCTAGATTCCCTTGATCCCGATATCTTCGATCAAATTATCGGCAATCACGGACGTTCTCGCTGGGAACAGGTTTGGAACGGGATTCAAGCAGCCTACAAGGTAGGATTTGACCCTTTGAAGCTCAATGTAGTTGTGATCCCAGGTGTTAACGACCACGAAGTTCTGGACTTAGCCGCCCTCACAATTGACAAACAGTGGCACGTCCGATTTATTGAATTTATGCCTATCGGCAATTGGCAATTATTTGGCGATCGCGGTTGGGTATCTTCTGCTGATTTACGCCAACGTATCCGCCAGCAATGGGGATTGGCAGAATCACAAATACGTGGTAGTGGGCCTGCTGATGTTTTTCAAATTCCGGGAGCAAAGGGGACACTGGGATTTATTAGCCAGATGTCAGAATGTTTTTGCGATCGTTGTAACCGAATGCGTCTGAGCGCTGATGGCTGGTTACGTCCTTGTTTATTAAATGAAACTGGTCAATTAGACTTAAAAACTGCTCTACGCTCTGGTGTGAGCATCCATTACTTACGAGAGCAAGTCAGAGACTTATTAGCTATTAAGCCAGAAATTAACTTTAAAGGCCGCGACTCTGGTACAAGCGGCACATACAGCCGCACGATGTCGCAAATTGGTGGTTAGTCAATAGTCCAAAGTCAATAGTCTAAAGTCTTTTGACTCTTGACTGTTGACTTTTGACTCTTGACTACGCTTGGCGTGAATAGTATTCCACAACCAGCAGTTCGTTAACTTGTAGAGCCACCCACTCGCGCTCAATAACACTGTTAACTTTACCAACCAGCTTATTTTTGTCAAATTCCAAATGGCTGGGAAGGTTAGCTAAACCAGGATATTGCAAGTTAGTTTCGACCAACTTCCGTGATTGTTCTTTATCTCTAACAGCAATTACCTCACCAGGACGGCACTGGTAACTGGCAATATTTACTACACGACCGTTGACTGTGACATGGCCGTGATTTACCAGCTGACGCGCTGCTGGAATTGTAGGAGCCATCCCCAAGCGGAAAACGGTATTATCTAAGCGCATTTCTAGCAATTGCAACAGTACTTGTCCTGTAGAACCAGTAACGCGTCTAGCTTTACGGACATAGCGTAGCAGTTGCTTTTCTGTGAGACCGTAGTTCATACGGAGCTTTTGCTTTTCTTCTAGACGGATAGCATACTCAGAGCGCTTTTTGCGGTTCTGACCATGCTGACCCGGTGGATAGGCGCGTCTTGCGCTTTTACGAGTTAAACCTGGTAATTCGCCTAAGCGACGTACAATTCTGAGGCGTGGCCCTCTGTATCGGGACATGAGTTTCCTTAATCTAATCCTGTTTAAATTTTACCCAGACATACTATTATAAATATCTGTAAATGAAAAATGCCAAAAATCCAAAATTTAATCATCAAAAATTCATAAATAGAAGAATTCAACAGCCAAGTGTCAGAATCCTGAAGATCAATCAGAGTTATCGTACATTTGAGTTAGCAGAACTGATGGGTTTTTGGAAAATGGCAATGGAAACACAAAAGGTTAGTAAAGCTAGAAAACCTCAAAGCAAGTATATTTCTGGGATACTCAAGACTCAGACCATTCGTTGGGCTACACCAGTTTTGGCTATAGCCGGACTATGGACATCTAGCCTTCCCAGTACGGCTTTGACATTATTTTCTGATGACCACGATAGTTACCGTGTTTGTGCGGCGCAACTTTTAAAAGCCGGTGTAGCACAACCAGCAGCAGCCCAAGGTTGTGCTACAGCAATACGTCCCAGAGATTTATCTGCTTGTGTGGCGACAATTAAACAGAGAACAAAAATTGACCCAACAGATGCGCTGGCTTACTGTACAAGGGCGCGTCGTCCAAAGGAATTAGCTAGTTGTGTTGTAGATGTTAGCCTCAATACCAAAGAAGAAATTAACCCAGCCGTTTTAAATTACTGTGGTCGCAGTTTACAGCCTGTCACTTTTGCTGATTGTGTTGTTGGCTTGCGTAAAGAAATTTCTTTAACACCAGTACAAGCGTTAGATACTTGTATTGATGCTAGTGAAACAGCGAATGGACTCACGGTTTCACCGACATTGCCATAAATTTAAGATTACAGAACTTAGGCACAAAGCTTAGTTGTTGAAATTGGGTATAAGAATTTAGGGTGTAAGGGTTTTGCTCATTTACATCCTAAATTCCTATACCTATTGATTGTTGCGTTTGACTGCCTAAGTTTTAATATGACTATAGTGACTTATTTTTTAATGACAGATGGTTGACTAAAAATAACCCTGTTTATTTATATAAAGCTCAAAAATACTAATCATCCAACTTTTAAAAGTGGATGGCAACGGAAGCATCCTGCTATAAGAGACAAAAAATTCACAATGTCTCTGGTTTTGCAGCAGGAGCCTAACCGTCGTGATGATGATACATTTGATCTCAAATTGTCGGTTGCTGAGTTTGAGGATGCTTATTTGATTAGCCGGAAGTTTTCAGAGAAACTTTGTTAGTCTTCTTTTCTACCAAAAACCATCTGTAAAATCATAGGAATACCACCACTTTGGTGATATTTATCTGCCCAAGCGCGGATAACTTCATCAAGTTCCTCCATTGCTTGATCCCACTTTTCTGGGGGAATATCCAGTTCTTCTAAAGCACGCATGGAGTTTGGTCGTTTCTCTGCCCAGTTTCTCATCATCCGAAAATACCGCGCCGTATCTTCTAGCATGATATAAGTACGTTCTTGATCGTCGGCTGGTGCATAGAAAGGACGAGTCAGTGCATAGAAGGGCATTCCCCAAGGCGAATCAATTCTAGTTACTGTACCTGAGTAAAGCAGCCGACGCTTGATGTGTTCTGCCAAGGCTTCACTCAAGGGCATTTGATGCTCTGGTGGGAGAACTTCTTGCGATCGCTTGTGCAGAAATTCAATCAGTTCCAGAAACTCAAAAGAGCTAACTAATTGCGCGTCTGGCAAATTTCCAGGTAGCTTCTGCTCAATTTGTCTTTTTTCCTCACTGGTCAAACTAGTCCCAGGAACACGGGAACGCCCTGGTTGCCAAGGAAATTTTTCCATCCAAACGTAAGGCAGTTGAATTAAATAGCGTGGTTCTTGAGAACCCAGCATTTTCAGCAGTTTGCCTTCTGTCAGTGCTTGCCGAACTTCTTCAACAATAATCTTGACTCGCTTGGGTTCCAGGTGGTGCAAATGACCCGTCATTCTCAGGTTTTGTCCCTGTTCGAGATAGGTCATATAAATTGCACACTTAGCTGCCGTGGCTGCTGCATCTAAGAATGCTCCATGCCTGTGTCCACTCGTACGCATGGCACTAAAAGCCAGATAAAGCATGATCTGATCCATCGCACTAGGGCCAAGACGTTTGATCAGATCTATGTCGTTACTCATATTACAGACAGTTAAATAGCACGTTTACAGATTTATAGTCAGAGGAAAGTAAGTAGTATACACCCAACTTGAGGCGATGTCGTTACTTTAGACTTTTTAGGATGCTGTGACTCTTATGTTACTAGTAGTCGAAACTGCCAATGGCTCCGAATTATATAGCAAATGACTATTAAAAAGAAGCTGCTTTATTTGGCTATTGTTATCTTTTCCTGACAGACTCTGAAAATAACCGTTTATTTTCTCTACTTGTCATCCCCATTACAAAAGCATCTATTTTCCCGGTTTAATCTATAAAGATTGTCTTCAGGTTCAAGACTTTTGCATCCTTTACTAGTGACAACAGGAAATTCTTCCTAATTGTGGTAACAAACCTTATTGCTGAAATAGCAGTAACTAGCTGATGGATTTTATGGTAAGCACCTTTCCCAAGAATGACTAATTTCTTTGGGTTTGTAGAGAACTTCAGTTACCCGGTGATTTCCTGTTGAGGAGTAATCTCAGAGTCAATCGCCTACTGAACTTGCAACAAATTTCAGGTTGAGTAGATAACTAGTAGACTACCATAGATACTCACATCTTTTGACAATTTGTTGGCATCTTTCGGTGGTTAATACATAGGAAAATTAAATTCCTCAAAGCAGGTAGATAATTCCTAGTCCTAAATACCTTTTATTGCCTTCAATTATGATATTCTATTCTGTCAGATTTTTTATCAAGTTTGTGTAAATTAACCCAATCTTAATATTAAATAGATGTTCAATCTGTCCTAGCTTAGATACTAGTAATTATTAAGGATTCCTGATATTTCAATGAATACGAAAAAGAGATTTTTAATCATTTATGATTTAACAAGTTAATTGATACTTTAGCTACAAAAATGATGGTTTAAGAGTGTATCAAAAATAGATATTGTCTAAATATTCACAGCAGTTTGATGGCAATTTACTGATAAGAATCGAACTTTTAGTAATTGTTTTATCCTAAATACTTGGGTGTTAAACTCTTGTGAAGTCAGTGAAAGTAATTTTATATTTTATTATTTATGAAATATACAATTATCTGGTGTCGAAATGCAATTACCAGATTCAAGACTATATATTTCCTGAAATTGTTGTTATATTGCTAAGGCAATTGTGCTATTAGGGAAGGCTTATACAAAATTATTAAAACAAAATAAAGAATTGAAAAGTTAAAAATCAAAGTTGAGATAATGTCTAGTCCATTTAACATTAGATTTTTAACTTTCCTGGCTGTCAGATGCCTGCTTTTCGACATTTAAGTTTCAGCACTAGAAGATTTAACTTGATGACGCATTTTCTCGAAACTGAAAGCAGCAGCACCAAAAGTGACAAATAAAACGCCTAAAATCTGAATAATTTCTAAATTTTCCTGAATTAACAAACCTGCAAAAACTACGGTTAAGATAGGTACACCTGCGCCAATAATGCCCGATCGCAATGCTCCTAATTGGCGAATACCAACATTGTTGAGAACGTAGCTCAAAAGTGTCAGTACCCCCAAAATAAAAGCACTTAAAATAATCTCTAGTAACTTAGAACCATCAATGTCCAGGCTTAAATTGCTTGGTAGGGGCAACATTAAACCGATAAAACTCAAAACAAACATGGTGGTGAAACTAATTAAAGTAAAAGACACAGGATGCAGTTTCGCTGCACAGATCCGGGTCAAAATTACATAACAGGCAAAAGCAACACCACCAAAAATGGCAGCAGTGCTACCAACAGAAAAATCGCTGATCCCCGCAGTTGCAGCGCCGCCTAACACGAATAATTCACCCAAGAAAATTGCCCCAATTGCCGCAGCGCGGACTTTGCTGGGTTTATCGCGGAATAACAACCAAGACAGTAAACCGCTAACACTGGGATAGATAAAGAACAGTGCGATCGCCATACCTGTCGTTACTTGGCCGATCGCCATATAAATTAGCACTTGAGATAAAAACAAAAAGCAACCACTAGCAATTGATAGTTGCAAAACTCTCTGTGCTTTGACCTTAGCTGCTGAAGGTTTACCTTGAAATGATTCCATCAAGTTTTTGATATCTTGCCAAACTTGGGGGTGCATCATTGGCGCTAACAGCAACGTTAGCGGTACTACGATTGCCAAGCGCAGCAACAAAATTAAGAAAATATTTCCCAAAGTGGGTAATAACAACCGTTCTACAGCCAGACTACCAACCACCGCAGAATTTTGGTGGAACATCATCTTCACCGCTACGTTATACAGTGAAGACACGACTGTAGACAACACAACCAGTAAAAACCCAATTTGCACTGGGGATAAACTTTGAGATTTGCCTAACCTTCTTGATTTAGGTTCTGATGCAGCAGGTGGAGATATTGTTTCATCTGCAACTACATCTGGGTTGAGAACAGAAACTGGCTCACTAGCCTTAATTGAGGAAAATTTTATTTGAGTTTCTGGCACATCTAGGCGGAGTGCAGAATTTTGTTCACTCGCCTTAACGTTGCTAGGTGAAGAGAAGGTTTCACTTTCCGCAATATCTTTGCTGGGTAAAACAATTGGCTCAGGTGGTTTCTCTTTAGGGGGAAAATCCTTGGGAGCAATGGAAATTGGCTGGGTAGGGGTTTCTTGAGTCGGTGGAATAATAACTGCTGAGGATGTTACTGGTGCAGAAGATGTAGTCTGGTTGTCATCCGATTTGTTGGTGACTTCTGACAACAATGGGTAAGTTATCGCTGTACTCGCTGATGATGGCTCATCTGGTTGTAAAACCGTGGATGAAGCTACTTTGAAAGAAGTATTAGGCGATCGCTCACTTGATTGTAAAACTGTTGGTGGCGATTGTTTTACAGAACTACCCGACGGTGGCTCATCCGGTGGTTGTAAAACTGTTGGCGGTGATGGTTTAGTTACTTGGGTCGTTTCTTGAATAACTTTGGTTAATTCACCGCGCAGGTGATTAACTAATTCCTCAACAATAACTTCGCCTTGCTGTTGCTGGCTTTGCATCCGAGACAATTGCCCAGAAAGATTACCTTGATAATTTTTTAGTTCCTGTTGCAGCGAGTTAAAAGTAATGGTGAGAGTATCATCCAAAGTGCCTAGCATTTGTTTAATCTGCTCATTACTTTCAGCTGATTTGAGTACTGCTTGTTCGTCAGCACCACTCATCTTCAGTTCACTAGCTAAATTCTTGAGCGATGATTGCAGCTGCGAAGAAATATGTTTGGCTAAAACTTCTGCCAACTGACGAATTAACACTTGCTGTTCGGTAATTTGTCGCACTTGCTGTAAGTGTTCTTTTTCCTCTAACAGCTTTTGAATGTCATCGTACAGTCGTTCTTTTTCTGTTTGTAGCCGTTTTATTTCTTCTTGCAATGATCTCAGCACGTTTTGTTGGAGATTTTCTAAATCCTCCACAACAGCCCAGAGTGCTGTTTCGGCTGATCTCGATAGTTCGCCTCTAACTCGCGGGTTGTCTGGCCGTTTCTCAATTCGCCCCATTAGCTTCTAACCTCTAACACCTTGAAGATAAAGCTGTTTCCCGTAAATTTGCTTGGCGCTCATACTAATTTTCAGTATTTTGTCAGATAGACCAAAAAATTTAACAAGATTTGCACGTATCAAAGTAATTTTGTCACGCTGAACACAGCTTGGCAAAGTATGTAGTTTTTGGGTTTACCGCTGCACATACTTTGTGCTACGTATCAGCCAGAAAATTCAATCCTTTAAAAGTGAGATTTTGATAGAGAAAATATGTCACTCAATATAAATACTTGTTATTTTGATAGCAACCGTAAGTTTTAAATACTTGTAAATAAATGCCTTGTGATCATTAACAATGGACAACTTGTAAAAGTTAGATGTAAATTCGCGCAAAATGTAACTTTAGCGACAGTTTACATTTCTCTTATAGACTGATTTATATGTCTGGGAAATTATCAAATATTATTCACTCCTAGAAAATATTTTAGCTAATTTCAGTATTTCCAGGCAGTGGACAATAGGCAGTCAGACAATTTTGAATTTGGGATTGACCTCAGATGGTCAGGATAATTTAAATATTTATTTTTCGATTTTTGCTCCTAGTATTTTTCAAGTTAGCCATTCATCAGTAAATTTTTTTAGCAAACACAAACACTTCGGCCTATTTCGAGTTAGTACCAAAAAAACCGAGCAATACTAAAGATACTTGCGCTGAGAACCGCACTTAATGGAACCGTAATTAACCATGCAGCAGCGATTCCTTGCAAAGTTTGGAATTTAATTGAGTTCAGGCTTTGCACCATACCGATTCCAACTACACCGCCAACAAGTGCGTGAGAAGTAGAAACGGGTAAACCTAACCGAGAAGCTAGGAGAATAGTAGTCGCGGTTGCCAGTTCTGCACAAAATCCACTACTAGGTTGCAAAGCAATGATGTTTTCACCAATGGTAGTAATGACGTTTTTTCCCCAAATTGCTAAACCTGTAACAATCCCTGCGCCACCTACAACCAGAATCCACAAGGGGATAGTAATGCCATTTATCGGTACGTTACCAGTAGTGTTGATATAAACGATCGCCGCTAAGGGTGCGATCGCATTTCCCACATCATTAGAACCATGTGCAAAAGCCACAAAGCAAGCACTCAGTAGCTGGAATCGACCGAATAATCTTTCAACGGGAGTGGAAAGAGGAAACGGGGTAGGGGGCAGGGGGCAGGGAGGAAATTCATCTCCCCTCTGCTTCCTGCTCTTTGTCTCCCCTGCCTCTTGCTCCAGTTGTCGCCAACTAATTAAAGCGAGTCCAACTGCGGCTAATGCACCTGTGAATAAGGGAATATCGTAAGCAGGTAGATCAACACCAACTTGTTCGATCAAATAGTTAGTCAGAGGTTGCATTAGAGAAGGTAAGACAATTACACCAAATACACTCAATAAAACGGTACTTAACCAAGGAATCCACTCTCTTAGCTGGGTAACTTGATTTGGTTGATCTAAAATCCAGTGCTTGATTTGGCTGTAAAACAACGCAGCAATACTACCGCTAATTATTGGTGTGACAATCCAACCAATGGTAATCATCCCAATTGATGACCAATCGATTGCACCTATACCCATTGCTACAGCACTAAATCCAGCGATCGCACCTACGACTGCGTGAGACGATGACACCGGTAAACCTCTAGCAGTAGCAATTTGCAACCATACACCGCAAGATATTAATACTGTCACCATTCCCGTAACTAATAATTGAGGTGTAGCCACAAATAAGCTAGGATTGGCAACTTTTGTCGCTAAAGTTTCTGATACTTCATGCCCAAACAAGACTGCGCCAGTAAACTCTAAAACTCCTGCAATGATGATTGCTTGTTTGAGAGTCACAGCTTTGGAACCAACAGAAGTTCCCATTGCGTTGGCAACATCGTTGGCACCAAGATTACAAGCGACATAAAAGGCTAGGATAGCAACTATAACTAATGTCATGGGCATGGATTGGGGTAGATGAATAGGAGCTAGGGAACAAAGATTAGGCAATGTGCGTTTTCATAGTTAATATCTCTCCTCAGTTTGACTCCCACAATGGGAGTCAATGACAAAATTAGCTATAAGTATTTTCTACGAGTAAGCTTCTTTGCCCGGATCAAGGATAGATTAATATTTTGTATGTATCGGCAGAAGGCGCGATCGCTTGTTCTACGGCTGTGGATAAATCTTTTAACTGATAGCGATCGCTAATTAAAGCTGGTACATCAATCCGCCGATTAAATACAATATCAGCCGAAAGTGCCTGAAGACGGTAGGAAGAACTGTAACTCCCCATCAAGTCAATTTCTCGGCGGTAAAGAATATTTGGATTGATAGGAATTTCTAATTCATCGGGAAACTCAGCGAAAAACAGTATTTTCCCGCCTTTACGAGTGCAGTCTAGTGCTTGAAAGAACGCTTTCTCACTAGGTACAGCCAGTAAGGTCACATCCACACCTAATCCATCTGTGACAGCATAAATTTTTGCTGCTAAATCAGGATCACGAGCATCAAAAGCTGCTTCAGCCCCCACATTCAAGGCTTTTTCAATTCTAGAAGGTAGTAAGTCAGTAGCGATCGCTTTTGCCCCAAAATGCTTCAC
Organism: Nostoc cycadae WK-1; assembly: GCF_002897135.1. Lineage (NCBI taxonomy): Bacteria > Bacillati > Cyanobacteriota > Cyanophyceae > Nostocales > Nostocaceae > Nostoc > Nostoc cycadae. The sequence continues at coordinate 52,982 of NZ_DF978421.1, forward strand.
TAACATCACAAACATTAACCCAATTGGCCCGGCTCCGGTAATTAATACAGTTTGCCCTGGTGCAATTTGAGCTTTTTTTACAGCCTTGAGACAGCAGTTAGTTGGTTCAACAAAACTCGCTTCTTCAAAAGAAATATCATCGGGGATCGCAATTAAGCCTCCATTCTGCACAATGTGTCCTGGTACTTTCACATACTCCGCAAAACCCCCACCACTAGCGTTAAACCCAGCTGTGGTAGAAATATTTTTGTAGACATTGCACATTGAGAAATTTTCATTTAAACAGTAGGCGCAACGCATACATGGGATATGGTGCATCACCGCTACCCTTTGTCCCACCTGCCAACCTTTGACTTCAGAACCGACTGCGGCTATTATTCCCGCAGTTTCATGGCCAAATATGCGCGGCGGCTCATATAGTGGATAACGAATTTTTTTAATATCTGACTGACACAACCCTACAACTTGTACCTTTACCAGCACCTCATCTGTTAAGAGTGTGGGTACGGGGATATCTTCGTAGGACAGTTGATTTACGCCTCTAAATACCTGTGCTTTCACGTTGATTTTCTCATCGTTCAACGATCTTAGATGTAACATTTGCGGTCAACGTTGAGCTATAAACTTAGATATTTTTGTGTTTCCACTAAATTTTAGATAAATTCACAAAATAAAAATCTCGGTAACTATTGTCACAAGCTTTTACGCATCATCTTCATACAAACCAGCGTCTTCTGTATTTCATCAACGCAATATCCAAAACAGAGTGTGATTGCCTGAGTTCGGAAGTGATATATAAAAACCGCTAAACTCATCGGGAATAAGCATTATTTATTTTAAACATCGGTAAGTCGATAGATTAACCGTATATTACAAATAGAGCAATAAAATTATCAAAACAAAAAGACAAATTTAGCGTTAATCAGCCGATTAATTGTATTTTTGTCCAATTTCGCTGTGCATTTTTAAATAGCTGCTCACAGCATATTTGCAAGTCAATTTAGAAGGAGTGAATGTGAACAACGCCATATTAATCAATGAAAGCTTAACAACAACAGGACAAATCTCAGTAAAACAGCTTGAGCAAGCTATCCAAGAAGGTTATAAGTCGGTGTTAAATTTGCGATCGCCTGATGAACTAGGATTTTTTCAAGATGAGCAAAAACTGGCTGAAAAATTGGGGTTGTATTACGTTAACGTACCTGTAAGGTTAGAAGCGTTGAATGAAGAATTGATTACCAAAGCCCTGAAAATACTAGAACAGTTACCAAAACCAGTTCTTATACACTGTGCCGCTGGGATGCGTTCAACAGGTATTGCCTTGTTGAGTATAGCTATCCAAGAAGGATTAACATCAGAGCAAACCTTAGCCAAAGCCAAGAGTTTAGGCTTTGGCTTCTTAGAAGACTTTAATGGCTTTAGTGTGAGTCCCCGGCTGAAGCAACTATTTGTGAACTATGTTAATCAAAATGCAAAAATAGCCATGCTGTCTCGCTAGGTAAATTGCAATGTGAATAAACAATACAAATTATTTCCCATCCGACAACAGATTTAAAATTAGAATCACTGTTGTCGGAATTGCTTAATCAAGATATTGATACCAGAAGTCTAGTGATATAGCAGTAGTCAGATATGTTAGGACAATTTAAAAGCTAGAATGCCAGGAATAATAAGACTTTTCCTCCTGCCTCCTGCCTTCTGCTATAAAAGAGCGATAATTACATCTGAAATGATGCTGTCAAAGCTACAGCCAGAGCATCGGCTGCATCGTCTGGTTTGGGAATAGTTTCTAAATTCAACTCTCGCGCTACAGCTGCTTGCACATCAGATTTATCTGCATTGCCATATCCAGTCAGGGCTTGTTTAATTTGTGCTGGAGTAAATTCTAGATATGGTAAGCGATGTTGTCCCAAAACTAACATCAATACACCTCTAGCTTGTGCAACAAGAATAGTACTTGACATACGATAGAAGAACAGCTTTTCGATCGCAACCAAGTCTGGTTGTAATTCCTGAATCAGGGTGTGCAAATCGTCAAACAACGTACACAGGCGCTGACCCATTTCAGCATCTGACGAAGTACTAATTACCCCAAAGTCCACCATATTTACCGTTGTATCCTGTATCTTGCTAGGGCTTTGTTTGCAAGTAATTACGCCAAATCCTAAAATGGCTAATCCAGGATCTAAACCTAAAATTCGTTTTTCCATTAAACTAACTTTGACCCAGCCAGGGTATTGTTTTACTGAGCAGGACTCACGTACAAAGGTTATTTGTTGAGACTGGGGTATCAGGGATTAAGAGTGTAGGGTTATCAGGGTTTTGCTCACTTACAACCCCACACCCCCATAACCCTTGTCCAGACTGGCAACTTTGATGACTTATTGTAAGTCTCAAAGCATTGAAATATTTAATAAAGACACACTTGGTGTTACAACCAGGTAGTGTAGATGTTCTTTTATTCATTAGTTTGTAGCACTGCTTTAAATCAGGTATGTCAATTGGTTTTCTCAGACAAGCCCTCAACGCCCTGCAACAGCAGTCGCGCAGCCGCACATCTCATCGGGTTAACCAGTGGTTTAAGTGGTTATCTCCTGGACTCTCAGTCAAACGCTGGTTACTTATCAGTGTTGGCGGTGTATTTTTGGCAAGTCTGGGGTTAGCGATATGGGTGAAGTTGACCCCAATTTTTTGGCTGTTGGAGTTGTTGAGAGGTTTTCTGGGAGTCATTACCAACATCTTACCCAACTATATCAGTGGCCCTTTGGTACTGCTGGGCGGCTTACTTTTACTGTTGTGGGGACAAACTCGCACAGTCGGTTCAATTACTCAGGCGTTTCAAAAAGAAGGCGAAGCAGAACTGATTGATGTTCTGTTAGCTCATCGCCGCTTGTACCGTGGGCCAAAAATTGTAGTCATTGGCGGTGGTACAGGACTTTCTACCTTGCTGCGGGGACTGAAAACTTATAGTGCTAATATTAGTGCGATCGTTACCGTCGCTGATGATGGCGGGTCTTCTGGGCGTTTGCGTCAAGAATTTGGCGTGTTACCACCAGGAGATATTCGCAATTGTTTAGCAGCATTAGCAGATGAAGAAAAGCTATTAACTGAGTTGTTCCAATACCGCTTTCGGGCTGGCGATGGCTTGACTGGTCACAGTTTTGGCAATTTGTTTTTAACTGCTATGAGTGATATTACTGGGGATTTGGAACGGGCTGTGGCGGCTAGTTCCAAAGTATTAGCAGTACGGGGACAAGTTTTGCCAGCAACTCTCAGCGATGTTCGCTTGTGGGCAGAATTAGCAGATGGCCGCCGTATAGATGGGGAATCGAGCATTCCCAAAGCTGGTGGTAAAATAGTCAAAATTGGCTGTACACCAGCTAATCCGCCAGCTTTACCCGCGGCCATTAAAGCAATTAAAGACGCTGACTACATTATTATTGGGCCGGGTAGCCTTTATACCAGCTTGATTCCTAATTTACTAGTACCAGAAATTGCTAATGCGATCGCTCAAACTAAAGCCCCGCGCATCTACGTCTGCAATATTATGACCCAACCAGGAGAAACTGAGGGATATACTGTTGCTGACCATATCAGAGCAATTGACGCTGCTTGTGGTCAAAGACGGTTATTTGATGCTGTCTTAGTACACAAAAAATCTCCTTCGCCTCAATCACTCATTCGCTATGCCCAACAAAATTCTCATCCAGTTTTTTTAGATAGAGAAGATATATCTTTATTAGGGCGACGGATTGTTTTAGCTAATGTATTGTATGAAGATGAAACTGGTGTTGTACGTCATAATCCCCAAAAACTCGCAAAAGTTTTGTTGCGGTGGTACAGTGGCACACATCATGGAAAATGATAAATAGTCCCAAGTGAATAGTCAAAAGTCCATAGTGAGTTAACAATTGACTATTGACCATTGACTCGTGACAAACAATGAAAATTTTTCTTGCAGATGTACAAGCAACCCTAGATTTGGGTATAAAACTAGGTCAAACTTTGACTCCAGGTAGCGTTATTTTACTAGAAGGAGACTTAGGCGCTGGTAAAACTACATTGGTGCAAGGTGTTGGTCAAGGTTTAGGAATTACAGAATCAATTGTTAGTCCTACTTTTACTCTGATTAATGAATACATTCAAGGGCGTATACCCCTTTATCACCTAGACTTATATCGCCTAGAACCACAAGAAGTTGCTGCTTTAAACTTAGAAAGCTATTGGGAAGCTAGTGAAATAGAACCAGGAATTGTCGCGATAGAGTGGGCCCAAAAAATACCTTACCAGCCAGATACTTATCTGCGTGTGCAATTAACAAATGAAGACAATGGTAATCGTCAAGCCAAGATTACAGCACTACATTGCAACATCAATGAATTAATTGCTAAAATTTGAGTAATTTATTTACATATAGCTAAAATACTATACAATCCTTCAGGATTATCCAGCGTCATATGAAAAGCTTTTGGGTAGGTAGAAGTTGTGTAGATTATCCCACCCAAAAGAAGTGTGAGCGGCAAAACTTGCCGCTCAAAATTCATACTTCATTGCTGTAGGTTGAGAGGATTTTTGGGATGCTGTTCGATTAACTGAACTACAAGGACAAGTGTCCTAGCCAAATCAGCCTCACATTTTGATGACACTACAAGATTTTGCCGATAGCCGAGGGTGGATAATACACTCGTTCTATCTACCACTACCGCGTTCATCGAAGAAATTGACTAACATTACTGCCTTCATTATTCAAAAATCAATGAAATACTTTGCAATAGGAATTTGGCCTTGATTGACATTTACTAGCTACTGCGTTTAGCTAAGTTGGGCGTATGCTCGCAGATGATATTGCTGTAGATGTCGGTAAATATTGAGTCAAAGCTTTTGAATGAAACAATCCTTTGGAGAGTGACATCTAGCAAACTGCCAGATTTTTTGAGTGCCTGCACTCAAGGTCAATTACATTCAAATTAGAAATGACTTTAATTTTTTGTCTAGGGAATCATCTTTCTGAGAAGGCTCATATACAGATGACTTTCATTTAGCCAGTAAATACTGGTACATTTGTTTGATATACTTGTATTATGTTTGCCTTTGTACCTTCCTTTGATTAACTCAGTAAATTGTTTCTTTTAGTGTGTTTAATTGGATGCTAGTTTTTACTTCTAACTCCGTTTGCTTTGCTAATGCTTGCTTTTAAAGCACCAACTGCCTAGAAAAAAATCAATCAGAAGTGTAAAAAATAGGTTTTAAGAGCGTCCAAATTAACTGCATATAAAATTTATATTATGTATAAAACTGAGTGTTCACAGAAATTTGCCCGTTTACTTAACCCTATTAATTCTCTTCATTTTTTAGCTGAAAAATCCGGATAGTTAAACACAAAAGACTAGTTGAGAAAAGTTAAAAGATTAACGATCACTATCGTCATCGTGTCATCTATCCATTGACCTAGTATTCCCAAGTTAAAACTAGGATCTGCAATTAAAAAGTAACTAATGATCAAATTATGAGATAAAGTAATTTAAATAAGTATTTTTAAAAGAAAATCTTATATTCATACTGATAACTCTTGATGAAGCCTAAACATTTTTAACCAAGTAACATAGTATTTATACGATTTTAAATCGTATAAACACTCAATTTTTCTCTTCAAAATCTAAATCCTAGTATTTTTACGTAGTTAGTTAGAAAATCTGTGCCTCAACTTCTTTGCGGATTTCTACTGCGATCGCTCCACAGATACCGCCACTTTCCCAACTGAATAATCTGAAGGACATAGTATTGCCTGAATTTGGCTGATTGATGTCAAATTCAGTTCTTAAGGCTATCGCTATGATGCCTTGTATCTAGTTTTAAACAGGACTTACGCACCTAGGTTGTCGATTGAGACGAGGTGTAAGGGTTTTAAACATTTATTTATACCCTTATACCCTTGTCCTAGCCCTTGATTTTTCGCTTTCTGATGTAAGTCCTACTAAACTATGGCAATTTGAGTTCGGTAGTTATAACAAAAAAGTTAAAGCTTGACCGCGCACGTTAGTATTTACCTGATTCTGTTCATAAACAACCTGTCCCCCAACAATTGTGGTGACAGGCCAACCTGTGAGGTTCCAACCTTCAAAAGGACTCCAACCACATTTAGTTAATAATTCTTCGCGGCGAACTGGGCGGTAAGTATCCAAGTCTACTAATACTAAATCAGCATCGTAACCAGGGGCGATCGCTCCTTTGTTAGGAATACGATATGCTTGCGCCACAGCTTGTGACATCCAGTGAACAACTTGCGCCACAGTACATTTGCCCTCCATTGCCGCAGTTAACATCAAAGGTAAAGAAGTCTCAACCCCCGGCATACCTGAAGGCGTATTGGGATATTCTTGGGCTTTTTCTGCCAAGGTATGGGGTGCGTGGTCTGTAGCGATAAAATCAATCACACCATCGCGTAAAGCTTGCCAGAGAACTTGATTATCGTGGGGCGATCGCAATGGTGGATTCATCTGCGCTAAGGTGCCAATATCTTGATAGGCATTGGTATTTAATAACAAATGCTGTGGTGTCACCTCAGCCGTCACCCAACTCGGCTTATCTTGACGCAACAACTCAGCTTCTTCGGCTGTGGACAGATGTAAGATATGTAGCCGTCGCTGATATTTTTTAGCAAGATTTAAAGCTTTTTGTGTTGCTAACAGTGCAGCTTGATTATCTTGGATTTGCGAATGAATAGCTGGGTCATGAATGCCAGCAAATTCTTGTCTTCGTTGGTTAATACGTTCTTGGTCTTCAGCATGAACAGCAATTAAACGATTCCCCTGGGCGAAAATCGCTTCCAGTACAGTATCTTGGTCAACGAGTAACTGACCGTGCATCGACCCCATAAAAACTTTAATGCCGCATGTCGGCTGGGCTGTGAGCAAATCTGGTAGAACTTCTGCGGTTGCGCCAATAAAAAAGCCATAATTCACTACAGATTTACTTGCAGCACGTTGGAGTTTGTCATCTAATGCAGCTTGGGTAGTAGTCAGAGGGCGGGTATTGGGCATTTCTAAAAACGAGGTGACACCACCCTTCGCACAGGCACAACTGGCGGTGAACAAGTCTTCTTTATGTTCTAGCCCTGGTTCACGAAAATGCACTTGCGGATCGATAACTCCTGGCAACAAAGTTAACCCTTGTGCGTCAATTTCTCTGGTTGCGATGGTAGCAGCAATCTCCGGTGCCACTTCCATGATGAGGCGATCGCGTGTGAGTACGTCCCCAACCATGAATTCACCATTGGGTAGAACAATGCGAACGTGGCGAATTAATAAACTTTGTGAAGATGACATGGAGTTAAAAAAAATTACTCAAAGAGTTATGTGTTAGTGAGAACTCTGATTTTAGGGTAAACTTGGTTGCGTTTTCTGTGATCACTTTTTGCAGCTAATTAAAAAAAAGTTTATTTTTAACTTATGAATCTGTCTGTGAAGATGTTACAACCAGCGTAGAAAACCTAATTCTCCCGTTAAAATTTACAAATAGAGTCTCCCTGAGCTAGTTAATTCCTACACTTTTCCTTACTTCAGTACTTTCATGCAAAATCAAGTGTCTGATAAAAATTCTAATCAAAAACCCGATAATTCCTGGATTGCCGAGCTAGGTAGAACAGTTGTATTAAGTATTGTTCTTGCCCTTGGTATTCGTACTTTTGTTGCCGAAGCTCGCTGGATTCCTTCTGGTTCTATGGAACCTACTTTGCATGGTACCCAAAACCAGTGGGAAGCAGACAAGATTATTGTTGATAAGTTGAAGTATAAGTTTGCCAAGCCCCAACGAGGAGATATTGTTGTTTTCTCACCCACTGACGAACTCAAAAAAGAACAATATCAAGATGCTTTTATTAAACGTGTAATTGGCTTACCAGGAGAAACAGTAGAACTGCGGGATGGTAAAGTCTATATTAATAGCAAACCTCTCGACGAAGAAAATTATCTCAGTTCTAATCAACGTACAGTAGTTGATGTTTGTACTTCGGGACAACAACCAGCTTTTTTATCAGCCCCTCAAACCATCCCACCAAATTCATACCTAGTGTTAGGTGACAACCGTAATAGTAGTTACGACAGCCGTTGCTGGGGTGTTGTACCTCGTGACAATATTATCGGCCGGGCTGTACTGCGCTTTTGGCCACTAAATCATGTTGGTGGTATTGATAAATCACCTTTGTATCCGTAACCGAGTCATACTAGAATGCCATACCTAGCCAAAATCTTAATTTACCCGATTAAGTCATTAGATGGGGTAGAGGTGCCACAAGCCGAGGTTTTGTCTAGTGGCGCATTAAAGGGCGATCGCGAGTTCGCCATTTTTGATGTACAAGGTAAATTTGTGAATGGGAAGCGTCATCCCAAAATTCATTTACTGCGAGCGTGTTACACAAGTCTCTTTGGGGAATCGCAATTTAGCATTTCTACCAAAATTCTTTCTCTAAAAATCCCCAACTATAATTTGCCGCAAGTTTTTAATTTAGATATAGAAAAACAAACATTAGCCACAGCTTTGATTGATTTTTTTGGGTTTTCTCTTACCATAGAGCAAAACTCACTGATGGGCTTTCCTGATGATACAGACTCTCCAGGGCCAACAGTGATTAGTACGGCAACTTTAACAGAAGTAGCTTCTTGGTTTCCTGGTATGAGTGTTGACGAAATGCGCCGTCGTCTACGTGCCAATATCGAAATTGCAGGCGTACCTCCTTTTTGGGAAGATCAACTATTTAGTGAACCAAATAAGTTAGTCTCCTTTAGAGTGGGAAATGTGCTGTTTTATGGAGTCAACCCATGTCAGCGTTGTATAGTGCCTACGCGCCATCCTGATTCAGCCACAGCTTACCCGGATTTTCAAAAAATATTTATCCAAAAACGGCAAGCAACATTGCCAGAGTGGGTTAAATCATCCCACTTTAATCATTTTTATCGATTGAGCGTGAACACTAGATTACCCAGATCAGAATCTGGAAAAATATTACAAATTGGTGAAGAAATTAAAATAATTGCTGACATTAATTAATTTTTATTTAAAGTTAAATATTTAAGTTTGATAAATATAAACCATAAGCTTACTGTTAAGCTAATATGCAGTTGTCCTAGCAAAATTGTCATATTTATTCTCCAGAGATTATTTACCAGTGAGGGACTGGTAAAGTATTTGCCGATAATATCTAATTTCAAATTTTATCCAAGAGAATTGGGTAAGCAAGTGTTCATCTATTTTTGATTTTGGCTCAATAGTTTCTTTGGTATGTCACTAAAAGAGATCAAGTAAATTAAGGTGCTATAACAAAGTTTGAAGACTTAGTATAATTATGAGTTTGCCTATACTATGTATGCGTATAACTTGGCAAAAGTAAATGTTTATACTAAAAATAGTAATATAGTCTGTTATTTTCCCACTAGCACATAGTAATAACCCGGATTAAGACATGTATCTGATACAACGTGAGTGTTCCACAATTGGACTTAGGAAACAATCAAAAAACGATTTTATTCAAACTTCAATTTGCTCAATCACTTAACCTCATCATTATCATTACTAAAGTTTATGCCAAAAGACTCATAATATTAGTTCTAATTAAGCCTTGTATTTTTTGAATGGATGTTGTGATGTAAGAATTCAAGAGTAATAATATTGAAAAATTCTGCTGAATTACTTTTAAATTCTGACTTCTGACTCGTAAATGCTGAATTCTTATGTTGTGATTAGTCTATTCACTTATATTTGGTTACAAAATAGAATGCAGCAGTAAAAAGCTGACTACTCAGCCAGAAAACAAGACTTTGTTGAATTTAGAGATGATTATTGTAGAGCAGGTAAAATGCTCATTTCACAATAGTAGCAAAATCATTCCGCCAAGTATGCAAGGCAGAAAATGAAATCTGCAATCCCATAGGACAGTATTTTAAGGATAAAATTACAATCAAATAGCTGGTTTTTGAACGATTTAGCTAATAAAGCTCAGTTTAAGAAAATTATGAAATTGATTAGAAGCAAGACATAATGAATTACCAGCAGTTAGACCCGGATAAAAAAGATATTTTAATAATTGATGACAAGGCAGATAATTTGAGGGTTTTATCCTCTCTACTAGCTAGAAAAGGATACAACGTCCGTAAAGCTTTGAACTGGCAAATGGCTTTAACTGCTTGTCAAACAGTTTTACCGGATCTGATTTTACTCGATATTATGATGCCGGAAGTGGATGGTTATGAAGTTTGTCGGCGTTTTAAGAACTGGGATTTAACCGCAGATATTCCCGTGATTTTTATTAGTGCTTTAGATGACGTTTTCGATAAAATTAAAGGTTTTAGATTGGGTGGAGTAGACTATATTACTAAACCCTTTGAGTTTGAAGAAGTTGTGGTACGTGTCCAAAATCAACTAGAACTTCGAGAAGCACGCCTAGAAATCTTAAGACTTAATACGGAACTAGAACAAAGAGTAAAATCTCGTACTTGGGAACTAGAAAATACTCTCCAAAAACTTCAAAAAGAAATTTCTTCTCGGCAACAACTGCAAGATAAATTACTAGATATTGTTCTGCATGATTCGCTGACTGGATTACCAAACCGAGTTTTGTTTTTAAGACAACTAGGAAAAGCTCTCAACCTCGCCAGGGAAGATATTAAGTATCAGTTTGCTGTACTGTATTTAGATTGCGATCGCTTCAAAGTTGTGAATGATTCCCTAGGTCATATTGTTGGAGATGAATTACTCATTTCTATTGCTCGTCGTCTACAATCCTGTCTCAAGCCAGATGACACTCTAGCACGATTAGGTGGTGATGAATTTGGTATTCTTTTAGAAAATATTACAGATATGAATTCTGCTATCCAAGTGGCAGAATCATTACTCCAAGAGTTATCAATGACATTTAAATTGTCTAGATATGAAGTATTCATGAATGCTAGTATTGGCATTAATTGGGGTAATAAAGATTACGAAAAACCAGAGTATTTATTGCGTGATGCTGACACAGCAATGTATCGGGCTAAAGCCCAAGGAAAAGGTAGATATAAAGTTTTTGACCCCGCAATGTATCAGGAAGCCATCCAACTTCTAGAAATAGAAAATGATTTGCGTAGAGCTATTGAACGAGAAGAACTGATTATTTACTATCAACCCATTATTGACTTGCATACAGGTAGAGTGGCTGGATTTGAAGCCTTATTGCGTTGGCAACATCCAGTTCGTGGTCTCATGCTTCCTACAGAGTTTATCCCCATAGCAGAAGAAACAGGTTTGATTAATGATATCGACATCTGGGTTTTACAATCAGCCTGCAATCAATTACGAATTTGGCAAGATCATCCAGCAATATCAGAAAATTTAACTCTTAGTGTAAATTTAAGTGCGCGTCTTTTTACTCAAGTTAACTTAATTACACAGATTGATAAAATTATTAATAAAACTAAAATAAATCCATCAAATTTAGAACTAGAAATTACTGAAAGTGTCATTATGGAAAATACTAATCTTGTCAGAGCAATTATTGAAGAAATTAAACAGCGTAATATTAAGTTAGTGATGGATGACTTTGGTACTGGTTATTCCTCTCTCAGCTATATACATAGCTTACCTTTAGACTCATTAAAAATTGATAAATCTTTTATTACAAGAATGCAGTTTTCTCAAGATAATATGGGATTAGTACCAACAATCATCAGTATTGCTAAATCAATGGGAATGACGGTGATTGCTGAAGGAGTAGAAGCTAAAGAACAAGTAGAAAAATTAAGAAGTTTAAACTGTGACTTTGCTCAAGGTTATCTTTTTTCTCAACCTCTGGCACAACCATTAGTGATTGATTTTATTGCATCTATGCCTCAGTGGTAAATATAATTACCCGATTTGAGTTCTTAATTACTGGTAAAGTTAGGGAAGAGGAAAAAAAGGAATAAAGCAATTAATTTTACAATTATTAATATAGAAAAATATATATTTATTTTTATCAGAAGGTAATATTTTACCGCATTTCATTGACAGAATCTGTCAAAAATGAGAGTCTGGTCACTCAGAACATCAAAATAGTGTCAGCAAAATTTTTATTGATTAAAGACTACTATTTTCAGTTACATAAAAGCATAATAGAGATGTGACTGATTTGTTTGCCCCTTTACATTCTTTGGAAAAAGGTCACTGGTTCAAGCTGATTTGCGGAGCCAGTTATCAACATCTGCCAGCAGTCAGAAGTTTGACATTAGCCTACACTTTGGCAGGCGCTGACTGTATAGATGTGGCTGCTGATCCTGCGGTAATAGCAGCAGCCCAAGCAGCGCTGCAAGTCGCTAAAACTCTGACAATGGAAGCTCAACAGCGAGGCTTCAACTATCAAGGTGGCTCACCCTTGCTGATGGTGAGCTTGAATGATGGTGAAGACCCGCATTTTCGTAAAGCCGAATTTGATGTCCGTCAGTGTCCCCCAGATTGTCCCAAACCTTGTGAGCGAGTTTGTCCAGCACAGGCGATCGCATTTAACCGGACACAAGATAATTTTTCGGGAGTAGAATCTCAGAAATGTTACGGTTGCGGTCGTTGCATCCCAATATGCCCATACGGTATAATTTATACTAGTTCTTATATGTCAACACCAAAGGCGATCGCGCCAATGGTAATTTCCACGGGAGTAGATGCCGTAGAAATTCACACCCAAGTAGGACGATTAAAAGAATTTCAGAAATTATGGCAAGCGATTTCACCTTGGGCTGAACAACTGAAATTATTGGCAATCAGCTGTCCCGATGGCGAAGGCATGATTGAATACCTAAACGCAATTTATGACCTAATTAACCCACGTCCGCGTACATTAATTTGGCAAACCGATGGTCGTCCCATGAGTGGTGATATTGGAGATGGTACCACTCTGGCGGCAGTCAAATTAGGACAAAAAGTTTTGACAGCTAACTTACCGGGATATGTGCAATTAGCAGGTGGCACAAATAGCTACACCGTTGCTAAGTTAAAGGCAATGGGACTACTTAAAGAAGCAAGAGAGCAAGGGAGCAGGGAAGCAAGGGTGAAAGACTCTTCCCTGCCCTCCGCTCCTCTGCCCCTCTGCCCCTCTGCCTCAATTGCAGGAGTCGCATACGGAAGCTATGCCCGTGTATTGCTGTCGCCAGTTCTCGAACAGCTAGAGAATAAGGAGGTGAATCATACCAGTGTCAAAGCGACTGTCCACCTGGAAGCAGAACCAGACTTATTATGGGAAGCTGTAGGGCTTGCCCATTCACTCGTTTCCCAGATCAAGTCACAGCAAGAGCGATAATCGCTCGTTCGTTATCTCTCAAAACGTCACCATAGAAAGCATGACGATTAAAGACGATCTCCAAAAGTTATTAGACATCTTGCCCCAAGACTTGCGACAAGTACTAGAAAATCATCCTCAGCGAGATAGTTTAGTTGAAGTAGTCTTGGATTTGGGTCGTCGCCCAGAAGCTCGCTTTCCTAATCAAGCTGAGTATCTGAGTGAAACACCCGTAACTCAAGCACAAATAGATGATTGCATTCAGCGAGTCGGCACCTTTGGCGGAGATAATCGAGCAGGAATTGAGCAAACTTTGCATCGGATCAGTGCTATCCGCAACCGTAATGGTAAGATAATCGGCTTAACCTGTCGTGTCGGTCGTGCAGTATTCGGTACTATTAGCATGATCCGCGATTTAGTAGAAACAGGTAAATCCATTCTGATGCTGGGTCGTCCAGGTGTGGGTAAAACTACTGCATTACGGGAAATTGCCCGTGTTTTGGCAGATGAGTTAAACAAACGAGTAGTAATTATTGACACCTCCAACGAAATTGCTGGAGATGGTGATGTTGCCCACCCTGCCATTGGTCGTGCTAGACGGATGCAGGTAGCTCATCCAGAACTTCAGCATCAAGTCATGATTGAAGCGGTGGAAAACCACATGCCAGAAGTCATTGTCATTGATGAAATCGGCACAGAACTGGAAGCTTTAGCCGCGCGTACCATTGCCGAACGCGGTGTGCAATTAGTAGGTACTGCTCATGGGAACCAAATTGAAAACCTGATCAAAAACCCCACACTTTCTGATTTGGTTGGTGGGATTCAGGCTGTGACACTGGGAGACGACGAAGCCAGAAGGCGCGGTTCGCAAAAAACGGTGTTAGAACGCAAAGCTCCGCCTACCTTTGAGATTGCTGTAGAAATGTTAGAACGGCAGCGTTGGGTAGTGCATGAAAGTGTTGCTGACACAGTAGATACCTTGTTGCGTGGAAGGCAACCAAGCCCACAAACACGCACTGTGGATGAGAACGGAAAAGTCGCAATGACTAGGCAGCTATCTGTGGTTAATGGTCGTGGCGGACAGTTAGCCAGCGGGGAAGAAACTTTTGCCTCTGGGCGACAATCTACTGGCTGGCGTGCATCCGGACAGATGGTAGCACTACCACCATTAACTGTTGAAAGAGAAAAGGCAATTGGACAAAGCGAGTTTGACCGCTTGCTAGAGGAATCCTTTAACTACTCCGACAGTATTGATTTCGCCGCGACGAAGAATGCTGGCCCCAACGGAGAAGATTTGCCACTGCACGTTTATCCTTATGGGGTGAGTCGCCATCAACTAGAACAGGTAATTAGCGTGCTGACTTTGCCTGTGGTGTTGACAAAAGATATCGATAGTGCTGATGCAATTTTAGCATTGCGATCGCATGTCAAAAACCACGCTAAACTCCGGCAAGTAGCTAAAGCCCGACATCTACCCATCCATATGATCAAGGCTAGTACCATTCCGCAAATTACCCGTGGACTGCGGCGCTTGCTGAATATGGATGAACCAGAAATTGCTGATGACCGCGAACTGCAACTTTTTCTGCACAGCGGTAGTGATGACGAAATTGATGCCCTGGAAGAAGCTAGACTTGCTGTTGAGCAAATTGTGATTCCTAAAGGACAACCAGTAGAGTTATTGCCTCGTTCTCCCCAAGTTCGCAAAATGCAGCATGAGTTGGTAGAACACTATCGCCTCAAATCTCATAGCTTTGGCGAAGAACCTAATCGTCGCTTAAGAATTTATCCGGCGTAATCTCAATTCAGCACTAACCCAGAAAGGTTAGTTGTTAAAACTGGGTGTTAGGGTTGAGTGATCATTTGATTTACTTCAAACCTTACACCCTCCTAAATTTTTTTAACAACCTAGACAAGCCAAGGAATTCCCAAACGCTACTACAGAGACACAGAAGAATTAGCGTTTGAGAGGTTTTTTGCGTAATATCAATTTAAGCGGCAGCTTGCACCAGTGGCTTCGTTGCAATTAAAGCCAGGTGGGTAATGCAGAAATTTGGTCAAAAATATTTATAGTCATTATGAGCGAAGTGAAGCAATTCCACCCCTTGCGATTGCTTCGCTTCGCTCGCAATGACATTGTGTCATTAATTCTGTCTGACTACTTATTTACACTGTGGACATAGCTCACCGTACTGGTGTAACTTTTTATTTCTTTTATAGCCCCACACTAAATTTCATACTTCAAACTTCATAATTCAGATTTTTTTATAACTTTTTATACAGAAATATCCTGAAGAACACTAAAAAACTTTGTCAAAAGAAATATTGGTGTTAGTCAACAGATATACCATGAGTGACATAAGTCTACTGATGCTAGGCGTATTAACAGCCGGGCAAACATCTCCACCGTCTAATTTACCAGAGCAGCCTGTAATTCAGTCAGACAATGGTGTACAGCAGCTAACAGAAGAGAATTTATCTCCAATTTCTCCACCTGCTGAAATCACACCACCTGAATTTATGCAGCATGAAAGCACTTCGGCAGCTATTACTCCAGACGTAAATCACAAGTATCAAAATCTACTTAATAAAAGTCATAAAAATAATAGTTGGCAAAATTCTGCCAACCAAGAGCTACCAGCAGAAACCACACCACAACTATCACCATCTGTGCAACTACAAATTTCTCCAGAATCTCCTGCCATACCAGAGTTTTCTGATACATCTGATTCAGATGAGCAGATGTCTCAAGTAACATCAGTGTCGCAACTAGATGATGTGCAACCCACTGACTGGGCTTTTAGTGCTTTACAGTCTTTAGTTGAGCGCTATGGTTGTATAGCAGGAAAAAACGAGAATTATTTAGGTAACAGCGCTGTAAACCGTTATGAATTTGCCTATAGTTTAAATGTTTGTCTCAATCATATTCAGGAATTAATTAATAAAAATCAAGCTAATAGTGTTAGTCAAGCAGAATTAGACCAAATACAAAGATTACAGACAGAGTTTCAAACTGAATTACAGGAAGTAATACAACGTATTGATGTTTTAGAAAATAAAAATGTGGAATTAAAGTCTCATCAGTTTTCCACTACAACTAGACTATTTGGGCAAGCTATTTTTAGTATTCAAGGAACAAATACAACTAATGTTGATTTGTTTCCTAGAGATGGTGTTCCAGAGCGTCAAGGTAAGACAAGTCTCACTTTTACGAATAGCGTACAGTTAACATTAGCAACTTCTTTCACGGGTAAAGATTTATTAATTACAGGGCTATCAGCAGGAAATTTAGGTTCTAATGCCTCCTTAGTTTCTCACAATATGGGGCGATTAAGTTTTGAGTCAAATACAGATAATCAAGTAGTAATTAATGACTTATCTTATCGGTTTTTACTAGCAGATAATTTAGGAGTTGTAGTGGGTTCGGCTGGTGTGAATGCAGCTACGACCTTTCGGGGAATTAACCCTTTAGAAGGTTCAGGAGATGGTGCAATTTCCCAGTTTGGTCAGCGTAACCCAATTTTGAATATTGGTAACGGTACTGGTGGTATCGGTTTTGACTGGGAAATTAGCGATCGCATCAGTTTGCAAGGTGTATACAGCGCCGAAATTCCTAGTTTTCCTGGTAATAGCAATGCTGCTGGATTTTTTGGTGGTAGATATAGCGCAGGCGCACAACTCACTCTCGCACCCACCGATAATTTAGATATCGGCATAGATTACATATATTCTCATTCCCCCAACGATTTGCTCGGTACTGGTATTGGTGACGCGCAATTAATTTCACCATTTGCACCTAGTACAGCTTTTAATACTCATGCTGTTGGTGCTACCGTCGCATGGCGTGTCAATGATAATTTGCAGTTAGGCGGTTGGGGTGGTTTTTCTACCTCCAAACCAGTAAATCTCTCTGGCAGTGTAGAAACTACTAATTGGATGGTATTTGCTGCGTTGCCTAATTTGGGTAGGGCTGGTAATTTGGGTGGTATTTTGGTTGGACAACCGCCAAAAATTAGTTCGAGTAACTTACCCGATGGCTTCAATTTTCCTAACTTTTCCAATGGGGGAACGCCAGGGGGACGCAGCGATACATCATTACACGTCGAACTTTTTTATCGCGCCCAACTCAATGATCGTTTGTCTTTAACACCAGGCTTATTGGTTGTATTCAATCCCGACCATAATGCTGCTAACGACACTTTGATAGTAGGTGCATTGAGGGCAGCTTTCCGGTTTTGATTCCGTAATCATGTAAATGTAATCACAGGGGGCGAAACCCCTACTCCGTGTTGCCTTACTACTCTTGACTGTCAGCAATCTTTCAGCGTCTGCAAGTTAGATTATCGACTTTTTAATCACGCAGTAGATTCCTCTGCGTGTTGTTTTTCATGAGCAAATTAAGGAGCAAATTTTTCATGCAATTCCAGTCATCAGCAACAAAGATAGGCTGTGCAGTTTTGGGTAGTAGTAGTTTAGCCGCAATGTTGATTGCTTTGGGAGGAAGTAGTGCTTCGGCTCAACTGATCATTCAAAGTACGGGTACAGTATCAGGTACCTTAGAACTACCAAGTTTTAATCCTAATTTTAATAACTCCGTCACACGGATTGATACTGACTCTCAAGGAGTGTATCAACGTAACATAGGTACTGCAAGTAGGCCGAATTATGTGCCTGTTTACCAGTCAAATTATGTGAAGGTACTAACACGCAGTGATGGGAGTTTGCGTTATGTTGTTGACTTTAAAGGTATCCCTGTAATTTCCTTCAACGGAGTTTTGACTTCACCCGCGCTGTCTGGTGGTAAATTAACACCTTTTACTTATCAAGGAAAAATCCCTAACATTTCCTTTCAAGGTGTAGTTCAAGATGAGTTTGGCTTTGCCAAAGCTTACTACACTGGTGTTGTCACCGACCCAAAAACTGGTCAGCAATATCAAGGTACTTTTCTATTGAATGGCCAAGGGCCAAGATATAGCGATCGCAATGGTGGTGAAAGTCCAACAGTTTTTGATTATAAGTCAGATATTCCTGGTACTACGCCAGATCCCACACCCTATGAGATGAAAAATACTCCTTTGGTGAGGTTGACAATTACTGTACCGGCTGACGCTACTCCGATTAATTCCGGTGGTGGAATAACTCCAACCCCAACACCACCTAGCGTCAACAATCCTCCTACTTCTACACCGACTCCTAGTACACCTATTCCTGTATCAGTAGACAGTGGTGCGATCGCTCAGGCTCCGATAACATCTAATCTTGGTGGGACATTTGGTCAATCTAGCCCATCACCTTCTACTGATTCTAATATGGAGTTCAGTAGCGGTTATTCTCTCACAGCCAATCCTGTTAGTTTAGAAGTTTCTTCCATCGACTCGAAAATTTGTCATAACGATTCTCTTAATTGTCGTCCACAAGTGACTGCGGCTAAACAAGCGATCGGCCCCCGCAGCCGGGTTCTGGTACGTTAGCAGCTTGTCATGATCAAATTTTCAATTTTTCGGGAATTGCTCTAAGGCAGATTGTATCTAAGAAACGACTAAAAAAATACGACCTCCTAGAGCAAAAATTATACTGGAAGCGTGAGTGGCAAAACTGCCAGCCACACTTCCAGATTTCTGTTAAATATATTCTTGATAACTTTCTGGTTATACTAGTTGTCTAGGCTGGTTAATTTACAGATTCAGCCGTAGCTAATATAAAAATATCACAGCTAATTTTTGCCCAACTTATCAGTCAACCACAGAAATTAAGACTAGAGAACGATATTAATCAATCACACATCTTGCAAGTGAGCTTTTATGAAAGGGGAATTGATTGAATTGATAGCCAGAGTTTTACAGGTCTTGCGAATCAATATGAATTGGATGACTTGGAACCTATTTTTGGCTTTTATACCTTTAGCTTTAAGTGTTTGGTTGTTCCGCACAAAACGCGGACGTTCTTGGGTTTGGTGGTTGGGATTTATCGTATTCTATGCTTTCTTACCAAATGCGCCTTATCTATTAACCGATGTTATTCACCTGATAGACGATATTCGGACAATCCAATCAGTGTGGATAATTACTTTAGTGTTAATGCCGGTTTATTTGCTGGTAATTTTTGCTGGCTTTGAAGCTTATGTTATATCTTTAATCAATTTAGGTTACTATTTACACCGCATTGGCAAAAGTCAATGGATTTTGAGGATTGAGTTAATTACTCATGCTCTTTGTGCTGTTGGGATTTATTGGGGAAGATTTTTACGTTTCAACAGTTGGGATTTTATTACTCAACCTGATGCTTTATTGACTAAAGGTGTAGAGGAACTTTTTGGTAAACAACCTTTAGTGATTATCACTATTACTTTTGTAATTCTGTCGGGTTTGTATTGGATGATGAAACGAGTGAGTTTAGGTTTTGTGCGTCCATCAGCACAAGGGATAGCAGTCCAGCCAAATTCGCCTAATACTGATACACCCAATGCTGGATAAATACAATTTCTTGCTCAAATTGTTTAATAAAAATTTGAATTAATCCGCCCATTTCAGGCGGATTTTTTTTAAATCCACTTTTATCCCTACCGATTTATCTCTCTAAAGAATGGTGATTTGGTAGATATTTTTTATCAAAAGAAAGATGTATTTTTTAGCCTATAGCTTTGAAATAAATCTAGATGCTGTCAGGAGTTTTATAATATGAAACTATTATCTATTGATGAAATCAAAACTTTAACTGAACATAATGAAAAACCCTGTGTTTCGCTATATATGCCTATGCAAAAAGCAGGGTCAGAGATTCGGCAAAATCCCATTCGCTTTAAAAATTTAATCCGGGAAGCGCAAGCTCGCTTAGAAGCAATGGAAATCAGCAAAAATGAGGCGAATCAGTTGCTTCAGCCAGCAATGGAACTGGATACAGGGGAATTTTGGGAAAATCAAGACCAAAGTTTAGCTATTTTTATTGCGCCGGGAATATTCCGCTATTATCAATTGCCAATGGAATTTGCAGAGTTGGTAGTTGTGAGCGATCGCTTTCACATTAAACCATTACTATATTTAATTAATCATGATGGTCAGTTCTATGTTCTGGCTTTAAGCCAACAAGATTTGAAATTTTTTGCAGGTACTCGCTCTGGTTTGAATGAAGTAGAAGTAGAAAATCTGCCCAAGAGTCTTGATAAAGCTCTTTTATATGACGAAACTGCTAAAGAGGGACAATTTCGCATCGCCACAAAAAAAGGTAGCACTGCAACTTCTTTTTCAAGTTCACAGCCAGGTGCATTTCACGGACAAGGAAGCCCCGATAGAGATCAACACCAAGAAGCTATTCTGCAATTCTTTCACATAGTTGATGCAGAACTCCATGAAAAACTGCGAGAGGAAACAGCACCACTAATTTTGGCAGGGGTAGATTATCTTCACCCAATTTACCGCCAGGCTAACAGTTATACCAATTTATTAGAACAAGGTATTACCCGCAGACTAGAACTTTTCCAAACTGATGAATTACACGCAGACGCTTGGGAAATTGTTGAGCCGCTATTGCACGAGTCAGAACAGCAAGCTATGGAGCTTTATCAACAACTGGCTGGGGAAGGTACTGGTACAGCTTCTAATGATCTCAAAGAAATTGTGGCTGCGGCTTACTACCAAAGAGTTGATTCTTTGTTTGTACCTGTAGGACAACAAATTTGGGGCAAATTTGACCCAGAACCCATGAATGTCGATCTTCACTCAGAGCTAGAACCAGATGATCAAGATATGTTAGATTTTGCTGCAATTCACACGATTATCAACGGTGGCAAGGTTTATGCTGTGGAACCAGAAAAAATGCCAAATCAAGTACAAGTGGCAGCAATTTTCCGATATTGATGATTTATTTAGTGTTGTATAAAGTAGAACTATCTATATACAACACTTATGCAGAATCATCTCCGCCCTTTGCTTAGTCAATCTCTTATTGGTCTAGCTGTTTTTAGCCAAATTGCTATATTTGCCCAGCCAAGTAGTGCAGAAACTATTACTGGGCAATTAGGTAATATTAGTGCAGAAATATCTTACGACAAACCAGAGGAATATCAATATAAAAATGTCCGTTTGCAGATTAGCCGCGCAGGTAAAATTGTTTTAGCTCAAAAACTGCCCCAAGAAAGTGAATATGACCGACCTGTTGGCGGTATATACGAAAAAGAAGATAAGTTGCCCATACTAGATTTAGATGGGGACAAAGAACCAGAAGTAGTTGCCGATTTCTTTACAGGTGGCGCACATTGTTGTACTTATTCTTTGATTTATCGCTATGACAAAAAATCCCAAAAGTACACTCAAATTCGCCATGACTGGGGTAATGGGGCTTATCGACTCAAGGATATAGATAAAGATGGCATCGTAGAACTTGAGAGTCAAGACGATCGCTTTGCTTACGCATTTACAGCTTATGCGGCTTCTGCTTATCCGCTACAAATTTGGCAATATCGCCAAGGCAAAATGGTTGATGTGACTCGCCGTTATCCCAAGTTAATTTATAGCCATGCTTCTGAGTTATGGAAAACTTATACTGAAATTCGCCAGCAAGGTGATGATGGTAAAGGATTTTTAGCTGCGTATTTGGCAGATAAGTATTTGCTGGGTCAAGGAGAAGATGGTTGGAAACGAGTCCGACAAGCTTATACCAAAAGCGATGCCTCCGGCGGGCTACGCCAACGCAATCAATATTTTGCCGATATACGTAAGTTTTTCCGGGAAACTGGATATATTAAGTAAGATTTTATGGCTGGCTGATGTGACGGCGTGCTGCGGCCAAAATTAAGCGATGTTCAGCACGGGCGATCGCTTGATGTGTCCGTTCTACTGCTTCCGGTTCCACAGAAATTGAGGTAATACCCCATTCCACTAGTTGGTCAATAATTTCGGGATACAATGCTGGTGCTTGACCGCAAATAGAACAGGGGATTCCGGCATTTTTAGCTATTTGAATGAGTTGGGCGATCGCACCCATCACCGCTGGATGGCGTTCATCGAATATTTTTGTTAGCTGTCCTTGTTCTCGATCTACTCCCAGCAAAAGTTGTGTCAAGTCATTCGTCCCAATCGAGATTCCCTGAACTCCAGCTTTGACATACTCTGGCAGTAAAAATAATACACTAGGTACTTCTGCCATCATCCACAATTGAAATTGCGATACCTGAGTTAAGCCAATTTGCTCAACTTTGTGGCGACAAAAGGTAAATTCAGCCACATTCCGCACAAAGGGTAACAACAGCCGAAGATTGCTGTAGCCAGCTTTCTGCACATTGAGTAAAGCTGTTAGTTCCAACTCAAAAACAGCAGGATTGCTGACATAACTAAATGTGCCGCGATCGCCAAGAATAGAATGTGGTGCAGATGGTGAAGTATGAGTTAATGATGAAAACTCCGGGAATCGCCAATCAAGAGAACGATAAAACACTGGTCTGGGTGTAAAAGCCCGCGCAAAGTTGATAATCTGCTGTGTCCATATCTCCAACAGTTCAGCCCGACGACCACTCAGCAACCAGCTATGAGGATGTTGTCCTTCTAGTATATTTAATAACATTAATTCTGAGCGTAACAATCCCACACCATCGACAGGTAAGTTTTGCGATCGCTCGATTAAACTAGGCTGACTCAGATTCAACAATAGTTGAGTAGCAATCATGGGTAGATGAGGGCTAACAAGCGGATGGTTTGATGAAAAAGCAGAGATAGGCGAATTAATTTCTTGATTTTCTCCATTTCCGTTTTTAGTTTCTCTTAGGCGATAAACTTCTCCCCTATCGCCATCTACCAGTAATTGTTCTCCAGTTTGAATTAAGACTGTAGCATCTTTGGCGCTGACAACTGCGGGAATACCCAATTCTCTCGATAAAATTGCCGCATGGCTAGTCAACCCCCCTTGTACTGTGACAATCGCCACAACTTTGTGCATCAAAGCTAACCAATCAGGTGCGATCGCGGGGACGACAAGAATGACTCCTTGGGGTATTTGCTCAGGTTTTTGTAGCGAATTAATCACATAAGCACTAGCTGTTACCCTACCTGTAGCTGCGCCTAACCCTTTGATTAACTGTAAATTGGGAATTGCCGATAGGGGAGTGTTAACTTCTGTAATTTGGATCTGAGAAACAGAATCTGCGGCTGAAATACTCCACTGCACAGTAAAACTGTTACCCAGTTCACTCACTAGTTGATTTCCCAAAGCAATCACTTGTTGCAAACTTGGCTCTGGTAACGCGTATTGTTTTTGTGGCTCTTCTGGTAGTAAATGAGCAATTAGACCAGTATTTTCATCAGTGATTACTGACTGGAGTTGAGGTTGTTCTGCTGCTGTTGTGCCATCATCAAGACGATAAGCCAGTATTTTATTACCCAAATGTCGTTCTAAGACGATACCTGTTTCTGGCTGAATATAGTATACATCTGGCAAAACTTCACCTCTGGAGAGTGCTACACCTAATCCCCAGGTGGCTTCAATTGTCCATCCAGCGGAGTTAGCCTGAAGTGAGCCACTGGCGATCGCATTTTGTATTGGTTGGACTAACACAGCCAAATTGACATTTTGCAGATCAATTCCCATCCGTTGCCAATACAGTAAACTTCTAGCACGGAACAACTGACTCCAGATGCGTTTTAGTCCCAAGGCGATCGCATCTTCATCACAATAACAAAAGCTTGGCTCTAGTAACCCAGATGTATTTCCTAATGCTTGTGCAGTATTCCCAACTGACAAGGTTGGGTGCAAAATCAAATATTTAGTTTGCCATTCTCTCGTGGCCGCTAAAATTGTACTCACCCATTGGGGCGGTAAATTTGCACCCACTATTTCTTGGCGCAAGCGACTAGCTACTAGTTGAAGTTGTCGCCAATTAGCTACATCTAAATGTAATGAAGAATGAGGTAAGTCTGCAACTAAGGACTCTGAACTGTGGATAGTTTCTAAAAATTGCCGCAAAACTTCTGCTGAAACCACAAAACCAGGTAGCACAGGGTAGTTATGCTGCATGATTCTGCTTAAGTAAAATGCTTTGTCACCTACTTTGGTGCGGTCTTGTAGTTTAATTTGGTCAAGCCAGTAGACTTTTTCCACTCACGTTATTTTTTATTAGTTGTCAATTTTTTTCTCTTGGTCAATGCTTTCAGGCTGTTGACTAAATTATCTGCCGAGAGAAGTTCTTCCTAGTCTATTATTTAAGATTAGTTCGACTTAGTTATGAGTTAATTTCTCATTCCACGATATCCGGCAATAATCTCACCTCTTGGTTTAGTTAATATTGTTGGTGCAATAATCATAGATAAAACTCTAGACAGGTATATAGCCTTTAAGTATTGAGTTTATGGCTAAAACTAGTAGTTTGAGTTAAAATTTTACCTACTTAATCAGTTTTAACACTCAAATAGCTAGTCCATCAGTTTGAAAGTTATGCAGTTAGTGTAGATCATTAATATTGCCATAAATTTTCATCCAAATTCCATATCATTTGCCGAAAATAGCCCCGTAGTGAATACAGTTGATTATCCAAAATTGTCGTGATTGGCGGGTAATCAATCATTATCTTTAACATCTGGCTTTGTAGTGAAATTAATCAAACTAAGTCAGAATATTTTTCCAAAATAATTTATACTCAGCGCTATTGCTTGATAGCAATAGCCATCAAGTTGGGACACAAAAATCGTATCAAATATCTTTTACTCATCTCTAATTACCAGCAGCAATGCTGCTATTTTTAAGTTAGAGTAACATATATTACTTTATATATCTAAAAACAGAATTGTTAAATACTTACTACTTTCCACCAAATGATTGGCTGAATACTCTTTTTAGACTGTGCCTAGCTTTACTGTTAGGAGCAGTTATTGGGATAGAACGTCAACTCAGACGTAAGCCAGCAGGTTTAAGGACGCACACACTTGTGAGTTTAGGTTCAGCCTTGTTCACTCTCATACCTTTGCAAACAGGTATGTTAGATGCCAGTCCTGATGCTTTGAGTCGAGTAATTCAAGGTATCGCCGCAGGTGTAGGATTTCTTGGGGCTGGAGAAATTTTTCGAGAATCTTCCCAAAAATCACAGCAACCTGAAGTTCACGGACTGACATCAGCCGCAGCGATTTGGGTTTCAGCCGCGTTAGGAATTGCTGCTGGGTGTGGTTTATGGCAATTGGGATTAATAGCTGCTTTATTGACAATTTTAGTGCTGAATCTGTTTAAGAAATTAGAAAATAGTTGAGTTTGCCCTCGGTCATTTATTAAATAATGCTAATGCTTGAGTAAAAATTTCTTCTTCGGCTCTAGTTTCTAAGATTAATTTAACTAAATATATAAATTCCCAATCTGTTTGGTTATCAGTTTCAATAGTTTTACTAGCTGCGTAAAAACTTACATCATCAGTACACAACTCATTAGTATTACCTGTTTGTAATTCTGGTCTTCTGATATCCCAGGAGACTGTTTTTCCACGCAAGGTAAATTGAAACCAGATGATTTTTTCATACTCAAATTCAAAAAAAACATCAAAATAAGGTTCTTCGCCTTGAAACCAAATTTTTTTATAACCTTCTTTCCGTCTTTGTTTTAAGAATTTTTGCTCAATTGCTCGTAGTGATGCACCTAATGATGCAATTTCCTGTGGCTCTAATTTGTGATTAGTTTTTTGCATAATTGAAATGTCATTTGTCATTTGCCACTTGTCAATAGTCATTTGTCATTTTGAGAATTGACTATTGACTATTGACTATTGACTAATTCATGGATATCTCTCCTGCTTTGACAAACAGAATTTGAGAAGAATTTAACCACTGAGCATCAAAAGAACTCAAGTGAGTTGTGGTAATTAAAGTTTGAAAACGGTCTTGAATCGCATCAAGCAATTGATTTTGACGATATGGATCTAATTCAGCTAGGACATCATCAAGCAACAACAGTGGCGGCTCTTTAACCACTTCTTCAATTAGCTGTAATTCTGCGAGTTTTAAGGCTAAGACTAAGGTGCGTTGCTGACCCTGAGAACCATATTGCCGAGCAGGCGTTTGATTGATAGTCAATTCTACTTCGTCACGATGAGGGCCGACAAGGGTAGTACCTCGGTAGAGTTCGGCCACAGCACGTTGCTGAATTTTGGTTAAAAAAGCTTGCTGAACTTCTTCTGGTTGGTTCAGTACCAAAGGAATGTTAGGTAAATATTTAATTTCTAAGATTTCGGTACTGCCGCTAATACTAGCGTGCCAAGCCGCAGCAATGGGAGCTAATCTTTGTATAGCCCGATCGCGTCTTCTAATTACTCTTGTACCTGTAGTTGCTAACTGTGCATCCCAAAGAGCGAGTTCTGGCTTCTGAGTGCTGATAGCTGATTCTTGGTTTTTTTTTAAAAAAGCGTTGCGTTGGCGTAATACTTGGTTATATTGATGCAAAATGTGGGCATAAACTGGTTCGAGTTGAATTAATAAAGTATCCAACCAGTTGCGGCGGACTTCAGGACTACCACGCACCAATTCTAAATCTAAACTGGAAAACTGCACGGCGTTAAGAACACCTAAAAAGTCCATTTGTCGCCGCACAATCTCACCATTAATTGCCACACTGCGGCGACCATTACGACGAAGAGTTAAATTTAAATCACTAATACCTGTATCTCGTTCCAGGCTGGCGTTGATTTGAGCAAATTCTGCCCCATCTTGAATTAAATCGCGATCGCGTGCCATACGGTGCGATCGCAATGTGGCTAATAACTCTACGGCTTCCAACAAATTGGATTTTCCCTGAGCATTATTACCTACCAAAATAGCTTTGGCAGCATTAAACTCAACCTTTTGCTCTTGGTAATTCCGAAATTGTCTGAGATGTAAAGTTTTGAGATACATAATTTAACTAAAAAGGCAAAAAGTAAAAGGCAAAAGTAAAGATTATTTACTTTTGCCTTTTGACGAAATTACAAAGGTAAAAAAGCTACAAGCAGAATACAGACTAAGCAAATAGTTGTATTTATTTTCTTTTTACTTTTACCTTTTAACTTTTTAAACAGTTCTCTTGCCAATTAAACGGAAGAAGATTTTCTCACCTTCAATCCAGACAAACATTAAGGCGCTGAAACCAATACAAATTGCCAACTCTTCGGGAGGTAGCCAGTGAGTGCCGAAGAAATCGCGCAGGGGCGGAACGTAAACGAGCATCAGTTGTAAAATTGTTGTTACCACAACCGCACCCAGTACAAAAAGATTTGAAAAGGGATTGATCTCAATGGTGAGTTGGTTATTGGAACGAATAGCGATCGCATGACCCATCTGGGCAATACACAAGGATGTAAATACCATTGTCTTCCAGCGTTCTGGGTCAAGTCCTTCTCCTGTCACAGTTTGGGTATGATGATATGCCCATTCCATGAGAATGATCGTAATAATTGCAAACACAATCCCAATGCGAATCATATATGAACCCAAGCCTCTCGCAAAAATGCTTTCGCGTGGACTGAATGGTGGACGCTGCATAACGTCTGGTTCTGGTGGTTCTACAGCCAAGGCTAAGGCTGGTAAACCGTCTGTCACCAAGTTCATCCAGAGAATTTGTAAAGGTGTGAGGGGAACACCACCTAAACCTAAGATAGGCGCTGCGGCAATAGTTAAAACTTCGCCGATATTACTACCCAAAATGTATTTAATAAAGCGGCGAATATTGGTGTAAACAACTCTACCTTCTTTGGTGGCGGCCACAATGGTGGCAAAGTTGTCATCTAGCAGCACCATATCACTAGCTTCTTTACTGACATCTGTACCAGTGATGCCCATTGCAATGCCAATGTCTGCTTGTTTTAAGGCGGGGGCATCATTCACCCCATCACCAGTCATGGCGACAAATCTACCCCGACGTTGCAATGCTTGGACAATTCGCAGTTTGTGTTCTGGGGCAACTCTGGCATAGATGCTAACTAAATCAACTTGTTGCTCTAGTTCCTGGTCGCTCATGCGTTGCAATTCTTGACCAGTCAGCACTCTGTCGCCTGCTTGAGCAATGCCCAAATCGATCGCAATGGCGCGGGCTGTCAACTGGTGGTCGCCTGTAATCATGACTGGGCGAATCCCGGCTTGGCGACATTCTGCCACGGCTGCCCTAACTTCTGGTCTGGGTGCATCTAGCATTCCGACCAACCCCAGCCAGACCAAGCCTTTCTCAGATTCTTCATCTGAGCCTTCCGGGGGAACTTCTGTCAGGGGTTTATAAGCAAAACCCAACACCCGCAAGCCTTGACTTGCCATTTGGTCATTTGCAGCTAGAATTTGGCTACGTTGTTCTTCTGTTAAAGGTGCTGAGTTTGTACCTAAATGAATTTCGGTGCAACGAGCCAAAATTAACTCTGGCGAACCTTTGGTAAACATCAGGTAAGATTCAGAGTTGATAAAACCAGAAATTGCCGGATCTACACCTGTTAGTGATGGTTCTCCAGTAGCTATTTCCTCTACCTGAGTAATCACGCTCATACGCTTGCGTTCTGAGGTAAAAGGAAACTCACTCACACGAGGTAACTTACTGTTCCACTGGTCTTTTTCAATGCCAGCTTTGCCAGCTAGAGTAACTAATGCACCTTCGGTAGGGTCGCCTAAAATTGCCCATTCCCCTTTTTCTTTTTGTAGTACCGAGTCATTACAAACGGCGCAGGCGACGAGTAAAGCGGGAATTTCGGGGTAATCTTCAACAGGGATTTTTTGACTATCTAATTGAAAATCCCCAACAGGGGCGTAACCTTCTCCTGTTACCCGAAAAGTTTTGTGATTGGTAAAAATCGATTGCACCACCATTTTGTTCTGTGTCAGGGTACCTGTTTTATCAGAACAAATGGTAGTGACAGAACCCAAGGTTTCTACTGCTGGCAGTTTCCGAATTAAGGCATTGCGGCGTACCATCCGCTGGGTTCCTAACGCCAAGGTAACGGTAATAACGGCTGGTAAACCTTCTGGTACTACTGCCACCGCCATACTTAAAGAAACTTCTAAAAGGTCTTGTAAATTGCTAAAACCTCTGGCCTGGATGATACCGCCAATGACAACGATCGCTACTAAAATCAAGGAACCAGAAACTAGAACGTTACCCAGTTGCGTCATCCTTTGTTGCAAAGGTGTCGGTTCACTCTCTACCGATTGCAACATGGTGGCAATTTTACCTAGTTCGGTGGTCATTCCTGTGTTTGTCACTAGAACTTTACCGCGTCCTTGGACAACTTCGGTGCCTTGAAAAACTAAGTTAAGGCGATCGCCTAAAGATGTATCTTCGGGTAGTTGCAGAATTGCCTGCTTGTTGACAGCTTCTGCTTCGCCTGTCAGTGCTGATTCACGTATTTGTAAACTAGACTGTTCGATTAAGCGTCCATCTGCGGCTATCTGCACTCCAGCTTCTAGCAGCATGACATCTCCTGGAACGATTTCTTTAGAGGCTACATCCAACAGTTTTCTATCACGGATGACTCGCACTAAGGGAGAAGCCATTTGTTTAAGCGCGGCTAAAGCTTTTTCCGCACGGCTTTCTTGCACATAACCAAGGATGCCATTGAGAACCACAATTGCCATAATTGCAACTGTATCTTTGAATGGCACTTCTCCTGGCTTGAGTTGACCAGCTTGCCAAGCGGTAAAATCCAAAAACCCGGATATCAAAGCCACTGCAATCAGCATCAACAACATAATGTTCTTGAACTGATCGAGCAAAATTTCCCAAGCACTGCGGCCACCATGTTCTTCTAATTCGTTGGGGCCGTATTTTTGCAACCGTTGTTCAACTTCTTGGGGTGTTAAGCCACTGTCTGCCTTACTATCCAGCAGGTCTAGAGCTTTATCAACTTCCAAAGTATGCCAAATTGGGGTACTTTCAGGCAGAGAATTAGCAGACATTGTGTTAGGTTACAGGAAAAGGTTACAAAATTCGATCATAATTTAGTGATGGCAATAAAACCATTCACTAAAGTTACATTAGGTTATTACTAACTTGTACAAGTTTAAATGTGTTTCCTGACATTTGCTAACTTTTTTTAAGTTAGGATTTTGTGTATTCTTATGTAATTCATCGTATTTGTAAAAACATTTTCTCAAAAATTGTTCCCCAAAAAATTTGCGGTTCCGTCTATAGGTTATGGCAAAATCTTTGCTAGGCGTGCTAAACCGGGGAATATATATGCTTAATATAAATTTTGCACTCCCTCATTAGACTGCAAGCCAGATGTTTGGGCAAAGGACAATTCGACCGCTTACGGCTGCCTCCCTATGTGGCATTGCTTTTATTGACGATAGACTGATTGCGATTGACAGTACAAAAGGGCATCTACTAGAGATTGATCCTGAGTCTGACAATAGCAAAATTATCAATCCGCACCAGGTGAAAGAATTTAATGATGTCACCGGTTTAGCAGTTTGGGAAGATACCCTCTGGGTAACTCGTGGTAATAGTGTTTATTTATCGAAGTTGGGATCTTTAGGGCTGGAACATTTTGCCACATTGCCTTATACAGCTAATGGTGTAGCTGTTTGGGACTCAACAGTTTATATTAGCTGCCAAAAGCTGGGTTACATTTTGATTTTTGACCGAAATACGCGGAAAGAAATTACCAAATTTTATGCGCCTGGAGTTGGTGTAGAAAATTTGACAGTGACTCAAGAAACTCTGTGGATTTGCGATCGCACTGAACAAACAGTTTACTCGATGGATCGGGCAACGGGTGAGCTAAATTTTAGTGTGCTGACACCGTTTGATTCACCAACAGGTATCGCCGTACATCATGATGGTGAGACAGGGAAAGATACGCTTTATGTCGCTTATGCTTCTGAGGAGCCTTATATCCGCGATAATCCTAATGCCGACCCAAATCATGAGTTAACTTACCGCGATCGTACTTTCATTCACCCGCTGTATTACTATTACAATCCTGATAAGCGCTATGCTCTTTCTAATGGCTATCTCATTGAAATGTCCTACGCCGAAGAAATTGCGCCCTTAGAGGAAGTGTATATCCCAGATGTTGAATGGCGTATAGCTTTACCCTCAGAAACAGAACGCCAAACACTTAAACACGTTGAACCTATTGGTGTCCCTTTTACAGAAGAAGTAATTGACGGGCAACGGGTGGCAGTATTTAAATTTGAGGCTTTAGCTCCTGGTGAACGGCACGTATTTGGCTGGAAGGCATTGTTAGAAGTACGGGGAATTAAGTATCGAATTACGCCTAAAGATGTTGAAGACTTGCCAGAACTTTCCGCAGAATTTCAAAGTCGTTACTTAGTAGATGACGATGATTTGGCAATGGATACTTCTATTGTCCGCAATGCAGCCCGTGATGCCATTGGCTCTGAAACCAACTTGCTGCGGAAAATGTATAGTATCCGTAACTATGTTTACGATGAGTTGTCTTACGGCATTAAACCCTACATTGACACCCCAGATATCGTTTTAGAACGAGGAGTTGGTTCTTGCGGTGAGTATGTGGGTGTTTTACTGGCTTTGTGCCGTTTAAATGGTATACCCTGTCGTACAGTCGGCAGATACAAATGCCCCCCATATAGTGAACATCAAGGAGTACCATTACAACCAGATTTTAATCATGTTTGGTTGGAGTTTTACATCCCCAATTTTGGTTGGTTGCCAATGGAATCAAATCCTGATGATTTGGGGTATGGTGGCCCTTATCCGACTCGCTTTTTTATGGGCTTGTGTTGGTATCATATTGAAATTGGCAAGGGTATCACTTTTGAAAGTTTAAATAGTCAAGGCACTAGACTAACAAAAGAAGATATTCCCATAGGTGATTTAGCAATTAATCATATTCGCTTTACGATTCTTAAAGAGTTGCCACCTTTTTAATTTTTACCTCAGTAGTTGGGTCACATCCTCCAAATTTTTCCTTGGAGAAATTTGACCCTCTAATATCAAGCCAATATAGATAAAATTCAGCTTGATACCAGTACCTAGTTTTGAAATTAAACAACATAACTATAAAACTTATATTTGATTTTTGGCAAAAATCGGTACATTCCTATCTACTTTCTTTGCAATTCTCTGTGTTCTGTTATTTAATCAGATTATGCAAGTAACAGTATGGAGATGGTTCTGTAGTCAACCTACACAGCAGAACCCGTATACACCCCCAAGACAGCTTTTCATAATTAGGATAGTCTTCCTGTATATAGTTAATTTTCCAGCTTTTTTAAAGCTGAAGTTGTGAAGCAATCATAAGGCTGATATTTATTGTCCTGACACTAAGTAAAAATATTAGTAAACAGAGAGATGAGATTTCTTAAGTTTGCATAAACGAAATCTTCTCTGATAATTCATCAACCCAATTTAACAGTGGTAATGATCAAGTGAATGATTGGATGAATCGTAAATCTCAAAAAATTCCCAAACCACAGGTTGCTAGTAATATTGTCGTCTCTAGCAATCAAGCTTATGTACCTTCATCCTTGACACAAAATTCTCAGCAATTTAATGCTGAAGAAAAGCAAATATATCAACATTTGCTGCATTTGGTGCAAGTCAAATCTCCTAATGAGATGATTGAGCGCTGTCGAGCTTTATTTATTGAAGGTGCAGATTATCCTGAACCAGAAATATTATTAATATTAGATAAAATTACAGCATCTAAAACTGCTGTGTATGAGTTTAATTTTTTTCTTAACCGTTGCTGTCATATTTTAATTAATCGCTGGCACATGCAGCCACAGTTACATTATGCTATTCCCCAATTAGTAAAATTATTTGAATTATCACCTACTAGGTCAAGAACAACAAGTTTTCGTTATCGCAACATTAGACGCTTGCGTGAATTAATCCAGATGTTTCTCGTCAGTGAACAGTATTTAATTTTACGCAGATTTGTGCAGATAATAACGAAAAACAACGAGGAAAATCTTAATCACGTACCTCAGCCTTTAATTACTTTAATTAATCGTTATCCTTATTTATATGAGCATTGTTTAATCAGTGATGACTCTACCTTTGAACACCAGTGGCGGGTTAGGCAAATACAAGCACAGGTAAAAAAACAATTTGAAGTTGATTTATCGAAATATGTTACTTATCAAGTGCGACGCACTCAGCTAATCAAAAAATTATCAGTAGATGAAGCAGATAAAATTTTACGTCCTGTAGGTAATCCTACATTATTGAGCGATCGCCAACTGCATGATACTCTACAACATTTTATTGGTAAGGTCGAAGGTAACTATACATATCAAGAATTGGCACAAAAATTTTTACATTCTAGTCAACAGGTAAATTGTTTTCGGGACTTTAAAGATAATTTGTATGAATATCTGATATCTTCGATTACTGGAGTTTCAGGAAAACGGCAGTTGCAACAAAAGTTATATGCACACTTAAAAAAAACATTACCACAAGCTGATCAGCAAAAACCTGATGAATTTTTAATCATGAGAACCTGTAATCAGTTATTGAATTTTTTAATTGTTGAAAGTCATTTATCGATACAACACTTTAATTTTATCGACTTAATTACTAATCAAGGCACTATAGTTACTACTGGATTATTGCTAAAGATTTTGTTGATTTGTCCTAAAGTTAAATCATATCTTGAAAAGAGATTAACAACTTTATTTCACCATTATGAATGTTCTAATACTAGCGATATAAATTGGCTAGTTCAAGTTTTAGAACAAGTTAATATTGCTATGATTCTTTATTTCGGCAATATTGATATATCTTATTTTAAAGAAATTTGTTAGGTTTAATTAAACTATCCAACAAAATCACCGCTAACTCTTAAATGATTAAGTTTTCCGACTCTTAAACTGGGATAATTGTGTGGGCAGAAGTTGTGACACTGGCAAATTCACAAATAGAATTAAAGGGACAGAAACGACAGTGATAGCCAGGGTTGGGCGGAAAAATTTGACTAAAATTACTATTTTTTTCCTGATATTTGTGCAAGTCGTCTTGATGTTTATGGGCAATATTAGCTAACTCATATTTTAAATTTTCAAATTCATTATTAGTAATTTTAATTAAGTCAGATTTTTTACCCAGTTCTAAATTATAAAATGACGCTACTGCTTGTCTGCCAGGATAAAGATAACGCGCAGCTAGTAGATAAACTAGTGCTTGTCTTTGGTCAAAGGCAGATTTGCCTGTTTTAAAATCTAGAATATGTAAAGTGCGATCGCCATCAATAAAAATGCAGTCCATAGCTGCATATAAGCGGAAATAAGAATCGCCTTGTTCAATTAAAATTGGCTTCGGAAAACCTTCATCACCTGGAGTTAATTGCAGAATATTTTTTCCTCGCAGCAGCGGCGCATCCTGATATTTCTTCAAAATTTGGATGACTCGCTGTTGCACTTGGTAGCTAGTATTGCTGAGTTTTAATAACTGTGCGACTTTTTCGACACCATCGGATTTGTTTAACAAATGTCTATTATGATGAAATTCATAAACGCCTTTTTGGGCGAGTATACCAATCCGCTGAGGTGCCGTAGCCTTTGTTAATAGTGCTTTAACTTCGGGTTCATGTTGACGTGCTTTAATAAACCCACGTCGCATTTGACAATGCCAGCGTTCTTGTCCTATGGCTGGGGCAATTAAAGACCAAAGGTGATAACTGGCAAAAGGTCGGTCGGGGGTTGACATCGCTAACAAGCAGTGAGAAGAAATACAGTGGGGAGAAATTTGAGCATTAATTTTGGCTGCTCACAACTTCTTTTGATACTTGCGGCTAGGCACGCTTTGCGGGAAGCTTCGTAATAGACTACTGAAGATGGACGGGAGAAATTGGCAACAATGAGCGTTACTAGCAATTCCGGTAAAATAAAGTTTGGGACTGATGGATGGAGAGGAATTATCGCCGATGATTTTACTTTCCCCAACGTACGGAAAGTAACTAGAGCGATCGCAAGTTACCTCGAAACAGCCTACTCTAAAGACAGACCTGTTCTAATTGCTTACGATACGCGGTTTTTAGCTGATGAGTTTGCCCGTACAGCCGCGCAAGTCTTAGCAGACTTGGGTTGGACGGTCAAAATTACTGATCGGGATTGTCCCACACCAGTAATTGCCTACAACGCCCGCCACTTAAATTCAGCAGGGGCGTTGATGTTTACAGCCAGCCATAATCCTGCACCATATTGTGGAATTAAATATATCCCCGATTATGCCGGGCCTGCCACTCCAGAAATCACTGATACTATTGTGGCAAATATTGAAAGTGCTGCGGATGATCTGCCTAGTAACAACCCTAGCGGGTCAATTTCTATTTTTGATCCCAAACCCGATTATTTGCAATTTATCTACACATTGCTCGATGTCGAACGCATTAAAAGCGCCCATCTGAAAGTTAAATATGATGCGCTATATTCCACATCCCGCGGTTATTTAGATGAAGTTTTGCAACAAAGTGGCGTGGAATTAGAAAGTTTCCACACTTGGCGAGATGTATTATTTGGTGGGGGAATGCCAGAACCCAAAGGCGAACAACTAGAAGAGTTAGTGGAAGCTGTACGCCGAGATCAAGCTGATTTAGGTTTGGCAACAGATGGCGATAGCGATCGCTTTGGTATCGTAGATGAACAAGGCAACGTCCTCACC
Source organism: Nostoc cycadae WK-1 (assembly GCF_002897135.1). Classification (NCBI taxonomy): domain Bacteria; kingdom Bacillati; phylum Cyanobacteriota; class Cyanophyceae; order Nostocales; family Nostocaceae; genus Nostoc; species Nostoc cycadae. The sequence continues at coordinate 88,821 of NZ_DF978421.1, forward strand.
CCTAACACTGTGCTGTTAGTGTTAGCAAGGCATTTAATCAAAAATAAAGGTAAAAGTGGCGCAATTGTCCGCACTGTAGCGACAACGCACTTGCTAGATAATTTTGCAGCTAAATATGGTCTGCCAATTTATGAAACACCCGTAGGCTTTAAATACATTGGTGAAAAAATGCGCGAAACTACCGTGCTGATTGGGGGCGAAGAATCAGGCGGTTTAAGTATTGTGGGGCATATTCCCGAAAAAGACGGTGTTTTAGCCGATATGCTAGTAGCAGAAGCGATCGCCTACGAAGGTAAACCCCTCAGCCAACTCGTCAAAGAAGCGATCGCTGAAGCTGATGGCCCCTTGTATAATCATCGTTTGGACTTACACCTCACCGAAGCCCACAAAACCGCCGTTATCGACTCCTTTACCAAAAATCCGCCCTCAGAAGTTGCGGGTATTAAAGTCAAAGAAACTGGGCGCAAAGACGGGATTAAACTTTACCTAGAAGAAGGTAGCTGGGTGTTGCTACGTCCTTCAGGAACAGAACCACTGGTGCGCGTTTACATGGAAACCCATAGTCCCGAAAAACTCTCGCAAATCGCCCAAGAAATGGAGAGCGTGATTGCTAAGTTAGGATAATAATTTACACCGCAGACGGACACAGATGAATCTTGATCAATATCTGTGTTCATCTGTGTTATTTTGTAATTTTTTATGAAGACAATTGCTAATTTGTTAATATCTATTGTTGTAGCTGTTTGGATAATGGCGATCGCAATTATCTCCGTTCAAAATGCCACACCAGTTTCGTTAAAGTTTTTGAGTTTCCAATCAATTCAAATACCAGTTGGTTTAGTCCTGGCTTTTAGTGCAGCTATTGGGGTAATTGGGATAGCTGTGCTGCAACCTCTGTGGGGGTTGGCTGGTTCCGGTGATAATCGCTTGGAAGAAGATGCTGAGTTTTTTGTTGATGATGAAGATTTTTAAGGGATAAATTAATAGTAGATAAATTAGTTTGCTTTTATAAGCATTGCAAAAGTCGCTTTTACTTACTCAGAGCGATCGCACTCTGCTTAAAGCTAAAATATGAAGAGCAGTGGTATCAGCCATGACTCAATCTCTCAGCAAGTTAATTACATTTGATGAATTTGTTGCTAAATATCCAGATCAAACAGGAAAATGTTACGAACTTCATGATGGAGTAGTTGTTGAAATGCCACAACCAACAGGAGATCATGAAGAAGTAGTTGGATTTTTAGCCTTTGAAATTACTAGAGAATGTATCCGTTTAAATCTTCCTTACTTCATACCTAAGACAGCACTAGTCAAACCGCCAGAAAACGAATCAGCTTACTCACCAGATGTACTGTTGTTAAATCGTGCCAATTTAGTCCATGAACCTCTTTGGAAAAAAGAATCCACTGTTATTCAAGGTTCATCAATACCATTGATTGTTGAAGTAGTGAGTACAAACTGGCGTGATGATTACCTTAAAAAATACGCTGATTATGAAGAGATGGGAATTCCTGAATATTGGATTGTAGATTATTCAGGATTGGGCGGTAGGGAGTTTATTGGTAATCCTAAACAGCCTACTATTTTGGTTTGCGCTTTGGAAGATGGAGAGTATCGTGTAAGTAAATTTAGAGGCAATAACCGAATCGAATCTGTAACCTTCCCGCATTTAAATCTAACTGCACAACAGATTATGAATGCTCGGTATTAGTAGTGGTACGGTCAGACTAGAACATTTATCAAATGAGTTACATCCTCATACTTACAATACCACAGACAAGCGATCGCACTCTACTTACATTTTCTCTAACGATATCAGACAGATGTCATGGTAGTTTGATTAAAGTTGCCCAGTAGTAGTCAGTATGCGGCTGACCATTACTGGGAAATCCTCCGTAATTGATTAGGCCAACTAGGGAGGCACAGCTTATCATGGCAAATAATTATGAAGACTCACATCGCCAAGATGATATAAACCATTGCCCATCTTTAGAGGGTTTGCAAATTCTAGTGGTAGATGATAATGAAGATAGCCTCGTTTTGACTACTTTTATTTTAGAAAGCTACGGTGTGCAGGTCACAACAGCAACATCAGCTTTAGAAGCGCTGGAACTAATCAAAAATTGCCGATTTGATATTTTGATTTTTGATATTGCTATGCCAAAAGTAGATGGATATTCCTTAATTCGCAAAGTTAGACAAATGTTAACGTTGCAAAAACAGCATACACCTGCGATCGCTTTAACTGCTCTGACTTCAGAGGACAGTTATAATCTGGCTTTTTTATCGGGTTTTCAAGGCTATATTCATAAACCTGTCGAAGCTAGTGTGTTAATAGCTGAAATTACGAAACTTTTAGGATTTTCTCAAGAAGGAAATGGTGAATAATCAAGGCGATCGCTAAAATACATACAGATAACCCAGGTAAATTCAGCAGGCGATCGATGATTAACCAACTCCCAGACTATAATCCTAGTGGTGTAGGTGAAATTAATGGCAACCTCTTCGGTTTGCCATTTGATTACGAGTCCGCCAACTTAATTGTCTTTGCCGTACCCTGGGAAGTTACCGTTTCCTATGGTGCAGGTACAGCAAACGGCCCCCAAAGAATCCTTGACGCTTCAACTCAACTGGATTTGTTTGATTTTGACAACCCTGATGGTTGGAAACAAGGAATTTTTTTAGTAGAAATTCCTCAAGATATTTTAGAAAAAAATCATTACTATCGCACCTTAGCTGACCAAATTATTGAAAGATTAGCACAAGGTAAACCCCTAACAGATACACCAGATTTAACTCCAATTCTGACAGAAATTAATCAGGCTTCCCAACAGGTAAATCAATGGCTATTTACCCAATCTCAAGCAGCAATCAATCAAGGTAAGCAAGTTGCAGTCATTGGCGGAGATCACAGTTCTCCATTGGGTTATTTTCAGGCATTAGCAACTAAATATCCCAACTACGGTATTCTGCATATTGATGCACACGCAGATTTACGCGATGCTTATGAGGGATTTGAATTTTCTCATGCCTCAATCATGTTTAATGCTGTGAAACTACCGCAAATTTCTAAGTTAGTCCAGGTAGGTTTACGTGATATTAGCCATGATGAAGTGCAAATGATTGACCAATCGCATGGTCGCATTGTTGCCTATTATGACCCAGCCATCAAGCAAAAACTGTATGCTGGCACCACCTGGATTGATATATGTCGTGAAATTATCAATCATTTGCCAGAAAATGTTTATATTAGCTTCGATATCGATGGTTTAGATCCGAAACTTTGCCCCAATACAGGTACTCCTGTCGCTGGTGGTTTGGAATTAGAGCAAACATTCTGTATATTACGTGAATTAGTCAATAGCGGTAGAAAAATTATTGGCTTTGATGTTTGTGAAGTTGGTGATGCAGAGTGGGATGGCAACGTCGGTGCTAGAGTTATGTATAAGCTGGCAAATTTTATGGAATTATCTCAGCGATGATATTGCCATTCAACTTCAACAAACAACCTCTAAGATACTTTTGGTTGATACCACAGGGATAAATTCAACTGTGAGCAGAAGTAATTTCCAGCCATAATTTGCTGCTTGTGGTCAACTATCCAATCATACAGTTGTGCTGCTCTTGCTAGTGCTACCCGTTCAGAACGATAAAGCCGCGGACTAGGACAGAAGACTTCACCATTAATGTGTATACCTGCAATTAACCAATAGTCACTACTTTCACCCTCTGGTAAAATTTCTAGAAACCCGCTACTGTAAGGCTCGATTATTCCTATATTCATTTGCAAGCATGACAATAATCATCCTATTTAATTTACCGAGGGTTTTCCGAAATAAAAGTAGTGTAAGCTCTATTTGTTATGCTTCAGGTATTTGATCTATGATTAACCATATATGAATGTATCTAGTACAGTAACTTTAATGACAGCAGGCAGAAAGTAAATACTGGATTTTCCCAACTAATGCAGTATGGCGTAAATAAAGCACCCATTGTAAATGGCTAAAGGCTTACTATATAGCTTTTTTAATTTCAGACTTGTGCTGTAAATTTGACTACCTAAATTTATCCGAACTTTTGTACCTACTCTACACCTACGGCTCCTATTCCTGCAAATATTGAAACCATTAAAAATATCGTAACAAGAGGATAGATTACATTGACTGCTAAAACACTTCTACAACGAATAAATCAACATCAATATCTGCGTGATTTACGAAATAAATTATTACATCTTCACCGGATGTTGCTAGAAACAGAACGCATCAACTATGAACAAGTTCGTGGAAGAGTATCGAATACTGAACTCTTTCAACTTGTTGTCGCTGATGAGCAATTTGCTTGGCTACATCGAATTTCTGAACTAGTTGTGCAAATTGATGAAACTCTATCATCTGATCAACCTATATCTTTAGAAGATGTGCAGAATTTAATTGCTAGTACCCGCATTTTAATTGCACCCTCAGAAGTAGGTGATGAATTTGCTAGAAAATACTATGCTGCTCTCCAAAGTGAGCCTAGCGTGGTATTAGCACATGCAGCAGTTTCCGAACTTTTAGCCATTAAGTAAATGCGGCAAAATGAAGGATATGTAACGAGAAGTATTTTACGGTACATATCCTTTTTTAATTTTTTATCTGAAGATTGCTGAAAACGTAGGCAAAATAACGATTTTATTATCAGCTGTGCTAAGACAGGAATGACCTAAAAATGGACATTCTATGCAGCAGCAAAACAATCAATTCAGCCATCTCACAGCGATAGAAAGAACTTACCTGTCATTTCCAGCAAAGTTGTTATTAAATCAAAACCTACTTCGGGGCAAAATATTAGATTTTGGCTGTGGTTTTGGTAACGATGTTAAATTGTTGCGCGAAAAAGGTTGTGATATTACAGGTTATGATCCTTATTATGTGCCTAATTACCCTCTTGGGCAATTTGATACAATAATTTGCTTTTATGTTTTAAATGTATTGTTTTCTGAAGAGCAAGCTAATGTTTTAATGGAAGTTTCTCACCTATTAAAACCAGGAGGAAAAGCTTATTATGTTGTGAGAAGAGATATTAAAAAACAAGGTTTTAGAGAGCATTATGTGCATAAAAAACCGACCTATCAATGTACTGTAAAGCTGCCATTTCATTCAATTTATTTGGATGATAGCCGAGAAATATATGAATATACTCATTATAATTACCAACGTAATTCGTCTAATAACTGTCTCTTTTGTAATCCTTATAGAAATTTAAAGCTATTAACTGAGTCAGCAACAGCTTATGCCATTTTTGATGGTTATCCTGTAAGTAAAGGTCATGTTTTAGTCATTCCTAAACGCCATGTGAGTAATTATTTTGAACTACCTTTCAAGGAGCAATCTGCTTGCTGGTTAATGGTGAACAAAGTTCAAGAAATTATCAAAACAGAATTTGCGCCTGATGGCTTTAATGTTGGTATGAATATCAATCGAGAAGCTGGACAAAATATTCTGCACGCTAGTATTCATATTATTCCTCGCTACAAAGGTGACAACATGGGTGTTAAAAGTGGCATCAGGAATGTGATACCCAAAAGAAAATAACTAGATTTTCTTTTTAGATCTCATTTTTCTTAGGTAATGTGTGATGAGTGATTTAAAACTACTCATAGTACTAGCACTATAAAAATAACTATTCTAGATATTCTTGCCAAAATAGAGATTGCTTTTGTTGCACAGAAAGATTTTTTGAAAGTTGAAGTAAGGCTTGATACGGTAGAGAATTATTAATATAAAATAGTTCTTTTTTTCTCCTAGAAGTATAATCAAAAAATATAGTAAATCTGTCTGAATTTTCTGGGGCTTTACCTCTATGAAAAATGCTCCCTGTACCAGCAAAAATTACTGTACCAGAACTCCCAATACAGGATTTATAGTTGTCTGGGGAAATCACCTTTTGCATAGTTTCATTTGGGATATATCCATAATTATATTTTAAATATTGAACTATATTCGAGGTCAAAGACAGAGGTATATATTGAAAAGGCCCATGATTTTCTGAAACATCATTCACATAAACTATTATTTTCAATACTTTGCGATCTTCTGGGTCTAAATGCCAAAGTCGAGAACCTTTTTCTAATTGATTTGCTAAATCTCTCCGAAAATATGTTCCATGATATGCCACTGGTAGACCAATATAATGCTCGATAATATTTAGTAAACGTTGTTCTAATCCCCACAAAAAAATTGTGGGATATGCCATAATTTGCTGTGAACTAGCATGAATAACGTATTGATTATCATCACTATTAATCTCTAGTTGAATCTGAGATGTCAGAGCCTGGGCTGTCTGAAGAAGTTGAGGATTAGATGTAATTCCCAAATTATCTAAGGAAGTAATTGCAACACCTTCATGATTAATTTTTTCAACTAATTCTAGGTCATCTTTTGAGATAATAGGTAAATTTGTTTTATGCTTATTAATTGCCATCTGATAAGCAATATCATTTTGCTGTTTTACAAATGGTATTTGATAAATTTTCTTAAAAATTCTTTTTTGGATTTTTGGTAATAAAAGATTCATATAATTTCCTCGTACGTTATTTGAAAAATATATTTTTACTACTACGACCAGCGAAAAAAATTAATTCCCCACTAAATAGGGATTATATTTATGAAGATATATAGGGAAATAAATCTGGTTTAGACACTTAATCAAGTTAATTCATTAATCCCAATTCAATGTCTTACTTTAGTTATAAATTTGAGGCAATAATTAGTTGTTTGGGTAAGTTTTAATACTAAAAGACAAGGATAGTAAAGATAGGTAGATAAAGCATGACTGGATAGTCAGTTTATCTCCCAATAAATCTAAAAGTAAATATTAATTTTGATTTTGCTTGAGGATATATTAACCTCGCTTGAGTGCTAAACTCAGTCAGTCGCTAATGAGAAAAATTGAAAGAGTGATTCGTTTATCATCGTGTAGCTTTTGATTGATAGAACGGATAGCTTGAGTACTGTGGTTTTGAATTTGAAAGTTGGCTACTCGCCCAGACCATAAAACATTATTGATCGCAATTAAGCCACCAGAACGAATTAATTGCAAACATCGCTCCTCATAAGAAGCATCAATAAAGGCAAAATCAAAGGTGCCAACTTGTCCGATCACTAACAGTTGATCTAAACTTTCTAAGGCTGGTGCTAATCGCAGGTAAATTTTGGCTAGTCCAGCTTGCTGCCAATATCGCCATGCGATCGCTGTATACTCTTCGTTAATATCACAGGCAAAGATTTGACTATCAGCAGGTAAGCTCAAGCGACTGACAGCGAAATGTAACTATTTAAAGCATATACCGCTATACTAGCGCTGGAGAGTAGAATATCGAAGATGGTGCGATTGTTTGTCACAATGATTTTGCTAGTATTGTTAACCGCTTGTGGTACCGTTGGACTACTGCCAACTAGCGAGTTAGTACGAAAAGCGATCGCACTTGGGCTAGAACAAACTCAACAAGAACTTAGTCAAAAACTCGATCTCGATTTTCAGGGGTTGGAAATTCAGCAGTTAAAAATTGCTGAAGAAAAACCGCTGACAATTCAAAATTTACCAGCATTCCGCGTCAAAGGAAAATACGATTTAATTATCAAGTTACCGCAGCGACAGTTGACGCAACTGCAACAACCTTTTGAACTGTACTTACAAATTCAACAAGAAGGCAAAACTTGGCGATTATTATTGCCAGATAAGACTAGCAAAGATTCTCAAAGAGTTTGGCGCAGTTATCTTATTCAATAATTAATCTGTGCAAGTAACCAAACCAGCACAACCATTCCGTAGAAATCCCCAGCCATCGCCATGATTGAAATGATAGTTTCACTGGAGTCATGGCAAAGTGTATTTTAACTTTTTTATCAGTTCCATCGTGGGAATTGTCACTATATTATTGTTAGCTTTTGGCCTACTGCAATGGTTTCATGTACCCGCAGGTAACTTCTTAGATTGGGTAATTGGCGGTGCAAGTTTTTGGTGGTTATTGGTAATTGTCACTGTACCTTGGAATGTGCATTTTCAAGCCAAAGAAGTTTTAGCAGAAGCAGCGCAATCTACAGAAAAAGGTATTCCTGTAGATGGCAAACAAGTAAAATATGTCCAGTTATTAGCCAAGCGATCGCTTTGGTTGGCAGTTGCTTTACACTTATTCTCAGCAATTGGACTTTACACTCTCGCAGCCACTGGAATTAGTGCAGTCGGTTATATTAGTTCTGGTGCAGCTTTATTATTAACAATTTTGCGTCCTGCTATTCGCGCCTACGAATATTTATATGCACGGCTAACTATGATTAGCCAAGAATGGAAGTATCCCCGCGAAGATATTTTTGAACTGCGGAATCGCTTCTTGGAGTTAGAACAAAAAGTGCAATCTTTAGAAGAACAACTGAACCCAGAACAAGCATATTCTTTACCTGCAACTCAACAACGTTTCGCGGAAGAAACACGCAAGGAAGTATCCAGGATTTTAGCTAATTTAGAAGAATTACGCGCCACAAATCAAACAGAACATGAACGTTTAGCCAGAGAAGCCAGAAATGCGATCGCCCAACTGTCTACTGATGGGCAATTTCTCGATCATGTCCGCGAAATTATCCGATTTTTCAAAACAGCTTGAGGTTGTTTGAATAGAAGCTTTTGCAATTGGAAATTGCGGCTATACAAACAAAACCCCTTCGGATTCGCCAGTTGCCTGCGGAGGGTTTCCCTCCCGCAGCACTGGTCTCATACCGTTTCACGAAAAAAATGATACGAATTATGGGTTTTTCATTCTTTCCCCCTACTCCCTGCGGTCTATTTGTATCAAACTTAAAGTGAAACGGTATCACCACCTGCGCGGGTTTCAAAACTCAATTTTTTCTTAGTCCACGTAAGTGGACTTTAGTTAGCTTTTCAACTCAGCACTTTCAACTATTGTTCTAACTTGCATTCCAACGCCTTTTTCTGCATGGTTTTAAATATGTTGTAAAACCCGTTAGCGCGGGAAGGTGTCAAGCTGACATTTAAACCTGTTTCTTGAATAAAATCTGGTGTTAATTGGACAATTTCTGTGGGATTCAGCCCATTTAAACCTTCGATTAACAGCGCGACTAATCCTTTAGTTAACTGAGAATCAGATTCTCCTTGAAAGAAAACTTTCCCTTCATTTAAAGTGGCGGTGACATAAACCTGAGAAACACAACCAGGGACTTTATTTTCTGGTAGCTTGTCAGCTTCTGGAAATTCTGGAAGCTTCTGTGCATACCAGATGAGTTGTTCATAGCGCCGCTTAGGATCGGAAGCACGTTGAAAGCGCTGGACGATTTTAGCGAGAGCAGGTGGTAAAGAATCTAAGCTGGAAGACATAACAGAAGCTGCAAATAATTCGGTCTCACCTTGAGTGTAAATTATCTAGAGGGCGATCGCGTTCACGATGAGCAAGTCTAGGATCAAACCTCATCAATAGAAAATCTTATTAAAACTCATACTCCAAATGATTGAAGATATTCATCGGAATAAGCGTAAGTTTAAAACCTTAAAAATGGCTCAGGTCGGATTTGAACCAACGACCCCAGGCTTATGAGTCCCGTGCTCTAACCAACTGAGCTACTGAGCCAAACGCTTTTGCATTAATTCTTAATATAGCATATACATTTGTTCATGACTAGTCTATTTTTCAAAAAATTTTCACCCACAAACGCATCTAGCATCTGACTAAACTAGGCAAAAGAGGGAGGAAAACTCCCTCTTTTAACAAGGCAATGACTGAGTTGGATACAGGCAAGGACTTATATGCGGTTTTGTTGTGGTAAAAAGGCAATTGGGTTAACTGCGCCCTTACCTGATGGATGAATTTCAAAGTGGGAGTGAGGCCCAGTACTGAAACCAGTACTACCCATTAAAGCAATGGTTTCACCTTGACGCACTTGTTGACCTGGACGCACCAGAATCTTGCTGTTATGACCATAACGAGTCATACTGCCGTCAGGATGGCGAATATCCACGAGATTTCCATAACCACCTTTATTCCAGCCAGCTTTTTCAATCACGCCATCAGCCGATGCGTAAACTGGTGTACCAGTGGCGTTAGCAACGTCAATACCTTTGTGCATTCTTCCCCAACGCCAACCATAACCAGAGGTAAATACACCTTTTGCTGGCCAAATATAAGCTACAGATGAGGAGGAAGGTGGAGGGATGGTCTCATCAATAGGTTTGGGTAAGTATTGATCTACTGCTGCTAAGGGTGGTAGTTGTGGCGATACCTGATTTCCCCGCATTCTTCTGGGAGAATCAGCAGCGTTGATCCCAATTGGTGGTACTGCCACTGTAGCCTGGTTAGGCAGAAACTCTGGATTGATTGCCTCGTTTGTGGCGCGAGTAGCACGACGAAATTCGGGCTTAATCGGTTGAGCGCTGTAGCTTGGTAAGATGGGTGTCGGAACAGGAATAGGCACAGCAAAATTTTTAGTTCCTGATACAGGCTTGGTAACAGCCAAGTTATTAGGAATGGCTACAGGAATTGGAATAGCAACGCTGTTTTTGTCAGTATCAGTTGTTGCTTGTGCAACTACATTGCCAGACTCTTGAGCGCGATATTTCTGCTGTAGTCTTTGAATTTCTGCCTGTAAGCTCTGTAGACGCTCGTTGTTTCTACCTCTGGCAACCTTTTGGGCAGTTTGACTTCCTGACTGTAGTTCGGCAAAGACTTTTGGTACTGGCGTGTCACCACCTACACCGTAAGTATTAGCGTTAGCAGTATTTGTCTGTGTTTGGTTGTTCGTTGTTGCTGTGGTGGTGGGCTTGACAGCATTATTGTTGACAAAAACTGGTGAAACTGGTGCTAAGGATACATTAGGGTTGCTGCTGGCAGTGTTGATAGGTACCCCAGCTACTTTAGAATTATTGGTGAACTGTACAACCGATGGATTAACTGCTACAGGTATTGAGATTGAGCCATTGCGGTTGCCGTTAGCCGATGGCAAAATCAGCTTTTGACTAATTTTCAGCTGGTTGGGATTGCTGATATTGTTGAGTTTTGCTAATTCTGCAACACTAGTGTTGTATCGGCTGGCGATCGCTGCTAAGGTATCTCCAGGCTTAACTTCGTAAGCTGTATCAGTATTTGTTGGTGACACCATCTGTGGTGTGGCAGGTGCAGATGTTGTTGCCAGTGGTTGTATCTGCTCGCTAGGAGATTTTATCTGCTTAGTCTCTGGGAAGAACTTTGTTTTGTCTTCATCAACCAAAGCTGGCAACTGTTGTGCTACCTCTTTATTGATAATGGTAGGTGACAACTTCTCTGCTACAGTTGTCTCCTGAGCCAATGCAGTAGTTTTGGTTAAGTTTTTCGACTCCCCAGACCGCAACTCCGCCAGACTTGCTCTTAAACGGTTCGATTTTTCTTGTAAGTGATATAGAGCAAATTCTTGCTGCGCTTTTAATTTAGCATTAACTTCATCGCTGGCAATTGTAGTTTCGCTACCTGTTGTTGGTACTTGGTTGGCGGCTACATTGTTAGCATTCAGGATTTCCTTTGCCTTTTTATCCTTGGCTAATTGCGCCTGTTTGATGGCATTTGTGTCGGCTGCTGTTTGGGAAACATCCTCTGTTGGTGGAACTAACACAGACATTCCACTTGCCGCAACTTGCAATTTAGCTTCAAGCCCTGGCAATTGTGAAATTGCTGTTGGTTCCATAATGACAGCATTTTCTGCCATAGTCGCGGCAGAAGCTAGTTTTGTCTCTAGCTTTGTGGGAACGAATTTCACCTCAGTGTCAGGCGCAGCAGGAAGATTTGAGGCTACTTTTTGGCTACCTACAGGTGCGGCTGCTTGGGCTTGATCGCTTTGTCGAGTCACTAAAAGACTAGTTGCTCCGACTGAGATAGCCAAGCCAATCATGGCGGCTTGTGTGCTAACCCGACGATTGATCTTGGGATTCACCACATTTAACTGTTCGTTCGGGACACCATCACTGCTGGGGGTATTTTTCAGCACAGCTTTTACTCTTTTTTTCAATGCTCGTTTCAAAGACGACCTCCTATGATCACTAGCGCTTAACTGACCTCGATTTTGCAGTCGGAATACTAGTCTATGATTTCGATCACATCTGATGATAGATCGGGATCACATTCACCAGAGACACTTACGCAAGATTAACCTGCTTCTCTGATTTAGACAAGTTTACACCTGTTAGCAAAACATAAAGTTGCTGTGCTTACTTGTCCGCTCCACTCCTCACACCTTAGAACTTCTGCTTTTTGCAGTTGTCAGCGCTTAGTTTACTTTACTCGCTGGGATGGGAAAAGTTGATATTAGCCGAATCTGCTTTTCTTGTCAGCAATTGTAGTTGCTATAACTTTTAAAAAGTGATGCCTCCTGCTGTAAATATCTTCAAGGTTTTTCTTGCCAATCCGTCTTCCCAACAGGAGACTTTACGTTGATTCTTCCCTAAAACACAACCGTACAAACTCTCCAGTACTTTTGTCCTCCTGAAATATACTTATTCAGACAAGATAGTACAAAGGCCTTATCCGTATGGATTTTCAGCTTTTTGTTTCCTGCGGCTCGGTGAATGAAATTCATCAAAATCTATCATTCAAATTTGGTAGATTCTCAAATTTAATATATAAATTTCTTATATTAAACCTATCTAGTGAACTAGATTTTTTCAGAATTATTACTTAAATTACAATAGCTTAAGTATAAAAAGTCAAATTGTTTTTGATGAGCATTGAATCATTTGCTGTCGCAAATCCAGGTTTCAATTAACTCCAAAAGTCTTGTAAGTATAAATGCTTATGAAATTTTTGATCAAAAACTACACTAAATAACCTAGTTGTCGCCGAGCTTCAAATAAGCCTATGGCAACACTAACCGAAAGATTTAGGCTACGCACCCCTGGTTGAAACATAGGAATATACAAGGTTGTATCACAAATTGATAACGCCTCTGGTGATAAGCCAGTAGTCTCGCTACCAAATAAAAGCCAATCATTAGGTTCAAACTGAAATTGAGTGTAGTTAAAACTTCCTCTCACAGAGAAACCTAAACATCTACCCCCTCTCTGCTGATGTAAGGTTTTAAAGGCTTCGAGTGACTTATGCTCATGGAGTTTGACATAAGGCCAGTAATCTAATCCCGCCCTTTTAAGGTAGCGATCGCTAATTTCAAACCCTAAAGGCCCCACCAAATGTAGTTCTGTTCCTGTCGCAGCGCAAGTACGCGCTATATTGCCTGTATTAGGGGGAATTTGCGGATTTACTAAAACTACCTGGGGCATTGTCTGTAGAACTGAGATATTTTGTATAGAAAGTTACATTAACAAGAAAAAATCTATCTAAAGGTAGAGGTTATATATAGGTTTTCTTAATAACCATTTTTTAGTTTACATCGATTAGTTTTTTAAAACAAAAAAATTGCCAAGATTCCCTAAAAATTTTCTGAAAATGTGTTGGATTAACCTGCGAAAAAAACTACTTTATGTTTTCCGAAGTGGAAATCCGTCTTGAGTTATTTGCTGGCTACTTGGAGAAAATCTACCTTATGTATGAAACCATAAATTATGGTCTTAGAGTAGAGGGAATTTCTAAGTTGGGTATTGGGTACTGGTCAATCAGCTAAAACATATCTAACTACATAACCATCTGTAAAAAAATAGTCATTAGTCATTTGTACCTTGTTCTTTGCAAAGACTAACGACTAATGACAGTCCTAATCACAAAATGTGTAACTTGAACAACCTCAATTTCCCATTAGGCCAGCAAGGATGAACACAATTTGTTTTCTAATTCCATTTCTCGTTCTTGTGTCGCCACAATCGCTTGGGTAATAACACGCTGAGAGTCAAAGCCTACGCTGTGTAGTTGTAACCACTGTTGAGCTTCGTTACCTTCACGCAGAATTTTATGCAATGGGGAAAGGAAACAACTAAAGCCTTGTTGTTTAGCGATCGCCCAAACTTCTTGATATAATTCCGCAATCCAATCTCTGGCTAAAATAGTTCTGCCATCTTGCCAATGTTGCATCTGAGCATCAAGACTTGCACTAGCGGCTGCTATTTCATTGTTAGTGGTCAGAGCAATTAGTTCTTCTGGAGAGAAGCTACTGTTAGTTAAGGGATCTGAATCGGGATTATTGATTACCTGCAACAAACGCGCTTCTAACAATGCGGTAATTGCGAGTAAAGCAATCGGATCTGTGACTAAATCGCAAATTCGCAGTTCTAACCGATTGAGATCATAAGGACGGCGATCGCCATTGGGTCTTACCGATACCCATAAATGGCGGACATTTTGCATTGTTCCCGCCACTAACTGCTCTTCTACCCACTGAATATGATGAGCGTGGCTAGTAAATAATGGTACGTAAGCAGGTGTTTGGGGAAAGACACCCCAACGTGTAGAGTGATAGCCAGTGGTTTTGCCATTAAAAAAGGGCGATGAAGCGCTGAGGGCAAGATACAGTGGTGCTTCTAAGCGAATGAGCCGACAAGCCCGCATTAATATTTCTGGGTCACTAATACCTACATTGATATGCACACTGGCTGTAACTACGTTTGTACCGTAAGTTTGCTCAATATAGTCATGATAAGGATTGGTTGGATCAGAACGAAAAAAGCGATCGCCCCCACTCAAAGACAATGTACTTCCTGGTATTAAAGTGTAGTTACCCAAACGCTGGAGGTACTTTCTTAACTCGCGGCGCGGATACAGCAAGGCACATAAGAGATTTTCGTAACTTGTGGATGGCTTCGTTATGTATTCTACGTTGCGGCTGTCTGGTTCCCGCATAAAGCCGTCCAAGTCGGCAACAATCTTATCGGAGAGACCAACAATTTCACCTTGAGGTGTGCCAGTATACATCTCGATTTCAAAGCCTTTTGATAGCACCACTTAGTTCTCCTTGGCTCTCTCAGCCTATTAATTGTATCGAATTAGACGATTTTTTGTGTTGAAGTTGCCGTTATTTAAACGTTAAGAATCTTTTAGCAGAACATTTATCACGACAAACTATTTCTTTTATCCCTTAGTAATTACTTAAAATAAAAGTATCAATTTTATTTCTGTCTTTGTGTGGAGATTCACATACCAAATTCGGTTGAAAAAACCGTACTCAAGATTGCGTCTTTTTCCGTGAGTTGAGCCAACTAGCTGTGAAATGCCACAAATTTCGCTGACATCACTACTACCAATGACACATACTACTGGATAACTGATACTCACAACCTCTATTTTTTAGAGGAAATTGCCAGTATCTGTTAAGGGCAAATTATTTAGGCGATCGCTTTTAGACGCAAAATTCAATACAAGTATTAATGAGGACAATTTCAATTAGACATAAAACTTATAGTACGGTGCTTTGTGATGCAGCGCCATACACATTAGTTTTTAGCTAGAAGATGATCACAAGTTTTTCAAGGCAGAATTATTGTAATACTGCTTTGAGAAGAATTAATTGGCGATCGCATGACTCATATTAGGCATAACAACAAACTTTTCACGCAGGCTTCTTCCTGAATTCAGAGATATCAGCTTTTCGTTTAATGCAAATTAAACTCAATAAATTACAAAAGATTTTTGATAAGTTTTTTATTTTACTATATTATTCATTGGTTTTCTGTTTTTCAAAAACTTCTCTTTTTAATGTTTTTGTTATTTTAACGACAAACACATATTCCCTAATTGTTAAACATCGCATATCCAAAAATTTTTATATGTGCAATATCTAAAACTAAAAGGTAGATAAGCTACATCATCATAATAGTTTTTCTGTTAGTGGCTTCATTTCTCAAGCTTTCTATTATTTTTTTGACAACTACTAAAAAAATCCTTAAGCTAATAGATAGATGACCGAGTATTAACCCAATAACTTCGATTTTGTGAGGTAAATTCAAAATCGTTGTGAGAAAGTATCAGCATGAACAAATGAATTGAACTCAATCATTGACGATAAATAGTAACTTCAACCAATTTAGCTAAAAAAAGCTAATACCTGATTTATTGGATTTCGCTACGCGGTTCTGAACATCATCCAATCAGGTGTGAATGTTTGTAGTGATGATCATGCTTGTCTGTTAATCATGAAACTTTGGCTGAGGTGCAGTAAACTATGTTGGATTTTTTTACATCGTTGAACGACCATAATTTACCCTATCCAGATACGCTACACCCAATCGTTGTTCACTTTGTAATTGCGATGGTAGTGTTTGCATTTTTCTGTGATGTCTTAGGTTATTTTACTGGCAAAGCTCGCCTATTTGAGGTGGGTTGGTGGAATATGTTTGTTGCCACGATCGCCATTTTTGTAGCGATTATTTTTGGACAATTTGAAGCAGGTTTAGCCCAACCCTACGACGTAGCTAAATCAGTTTTAAATATCCATACACTGATTGGTTGGTCACTTTCTGGCATCATCGCTGCAATTACAGCATGGCGCTATGTAATTCGTTCGCATAATCCCCAAAAATTACCAATTCATTATTTAGCAGCCGGATTTATCTTAGTGGCAATTGTCGGTGTACAAGTATATTTCGGTGATCAATTGGTTTGGGTATATGGATTGCACACAGTACCAGTTGTTGAAGCAGTAAAGGATGGGATGCTGCCATGAATTCAGACCTAATTAATCAATTGAACGTAGAATTGGGCGCTAACGGACTGCCTTACACTCTGCCAATTCACCCAAACTTAGTACATCTCACAATTGGTTTATTCATCATTGGAATTACCTTTGATATCGTGGGTGTTCTATTTCCCTTCCAAAAATGGGTGTTCAAATTTTTGGCAATTACAGTTGAACGTGCCAACTTCTTTGATGTGGGTTGGTACAACATGTTTGGCTCAACCATCATTACCTTTTTTACTGTAGCCGCCGGCTTTTACGAAATGCTTTTAGCAACCCCACCAACAGAAATTAAAAGTGCTTGGGGCTTGCAAGCAATGCAAACTATGCTTTGGCACGGTATTGGTGGTGTCGTCTTACTAGCTCTATTTGTCGGGATGACCATGTGGAGAGGATGGCAGCGCTTTGTGTGGAGCAAAGATTCCGACACAGAAGTGCAGTGGGGCTATTTGTTAGCGGGAGTAGCAATTATGTTTTTGATGTTCCTCCACGGCACATTAGGAGCGCAACTAGCAGCCGAATTTGGTGTTCACAACACCGCAGACAGATTACTGAAATTAGGCGAAGACCTGAACACAATGCTCAAATAACTGTCCAGGGTCAAAAGTCCAAAGTCCAAAGTATTTAATTGTGACTCTTGACCATTGACTCTTGACTATTGACTCTTGACCAAAACCCATGAAACTCCCCAAGATTTTAAACATATTAACCTTAATTACTGGTGCGATCGCCGTGAGCATCACCAGTATGTGGATAGGTAAACAAGCCTATTCCTGGCTACCGCCCCAAGCAGCGGCCGAATCTCATCTGATTGATGATTTGATTAGCTTTTTGGTGACATTAGGTGCATTTATTTTTCTTGGTGTTACCAGCACCTTAATGTACTCTGTGATTTTCCATCGCGCCCAGAAAGATGATCTCAGCGATGGCCCCCACATCGAGGGTAATGTCACTTTAGAAGTTGTCTGGACAGCTATTCCGATTTTATTGGTACTGTGGATTGCTGGCTATAGCTCCCAAGTATACGAACAAATGGGAATTCAAGGCCCCACACAGCTAGTGCATTTGCATAATCCAGTAGGAATGGAATCTGCTTATGCAGCGACAAAAGACGCTGTTATGAGCGAACCTGTAGAAAAAATTGATGTCATCGCCAAACAATGGGCATGGGTATTCCATTACCCTGAGAAAAATGTTACCAGTACCGAACTGCATTTACCAAGCGATCGCCGCGTGCGTTTAGCACTGCAATCAGAAGACGTACTGCATGGCTTTTACATCCCCGCATTCCGCCTCAAACAAGACATCATTCCTAATCACACCATTGACTTTGAATTTACCCCCATTCTTCAGGGGCAATATCACCTCACTGACTCTCAATATAGCGGTACTTACTTTGCCACCATGCAGGCCAATGTAGTTGTGGAATCCCCTGAAGAATACCACAAATGGTTAGCGAAAATCGCTACACATAAACCCTTCTTCCCTAAGAACCAAGCTGTGAATGAATACGCCGAAACAGCCAGCGAACCAGTGAAAAATGGCTGGGATACAGTTGTACCCGCCGCCCCTCCTCTGGTCAATTTTTCCGGTTGACAACAGACACACCCTTATACCCCTGTTTTTTCAAAAGAACAATGACTAACGTCCCTATTGATAGTCTCAGCCTCCCAGTTGGGAAGCCTCAACATGAATCTCCAGGAGGCTGGAAACAATACTTCAGCTTTAGTACAGACCACAAAGTAATTGGTATCCAATACCTTGTTACCGCCTTTTTCTTCTTTCTCGTCGGTGGTATCTTTGCCATGATATTGCGGGGAGAATTAATCACCCCCGAAGCGGATTTAGTTGACCGTACTGTATACAACGGTATGTTCACCATGCACGGCACTGTGATGCTGTTCTTGTGGACATTTCCCTCACTCGTCGGTTTTGCTAACTACCTCGTCCCCTTAATGATTGGGGCGCGAGATATGGCATTTCCCCGCCTCAACGCCGTCGCCTTTTGGATGGTGCCTGTAGTTGGGATTTTGTTAATGGGCAGTTTCTTTGTCCCCGGTGGCCCCGCCCAAGCCGGTTGGTGGGCTTATCCACCAGTCAGTCTCCAAAATCCCACCGGTAACTTGATTAACGGTCAAGTTTTATGGCTGTTAGCGGTGGCAATTTCTGGTGTCTCCTCAATTATGGGGGCTGTCAACTTTGTCACCACCATTGTCAAGATGCGTGCGCCCGGTATGGGCTTCTTTCGGATGCCTTTGTTTGTCTGGGCAGTACTCAGCGCTCAAATCATCCAATTGTTTGGCTTACCAGCACTGACAGCAGGTGCGGTAATGTTGCTACTTGACCTCACCGTGGGTACTGGCTTTTTCAACCCAGCCAATGGCGGAAATCCCGTCATGTTCCAGCATTACTTCTGGTTTTACTCCCACCCTGCGGTGTATGTGATTATCTTGCCAGTTTTCGGTATCTTCTCCGAAATTTTCCCTGTTTATTCACGGAAACCTTTATTCGGTTACAAAGTAGTTGCGATTTCATCTTTATTAATTGCTGTCGTCAGCGCCATTGTTTGGGTACACCACATGTATGTCAGTGGTACACCTGCTTGGATGCGGTTGATTTTCATGTTGACAACTATGTTTGTCTCTGTACCCACTGGCATTAAAGTATTTGCTTGGGTAGCAACTATTTGGGGCGGTAAGTTGCGGTTGAATACACCCATGTTATTTGCTTTGGGTGGATTAATCATGTTTGTCTTCGCTGGTATCACAGGTATTATGCTTTCTTCTGTACCTGTGGATGTTCACGTTAATAATACCTACTTTGTCGTTGGACACTTCCACTACGTTTTGTTTGGCACAGTGACAATGGGCTTGTATGCTGCCATTTATCACTGGTTCCCCAAAATGACCGGGCGGATGTATTACGAAGGCTGGGGCAAGTTACATTTCTGGTTATCATTCATCGGTACTAACCTCAACTTCTTACCTATGCACCCATTGGGTTTACAAGGGATGTTACGTCGGGTTTCTTCCTACGCCCCAGAGTATGAATTCTGGAACATTATTGCGAGTCTTGGTGCATTTCTGTTAGGTATGTCTACTTTGCCCTTCATCTTTAACATGGTAGTTTCTTGGATGCAAGGTGAGAAAGCACCTGATAATCCTTGGCGGGCAATTGGTTTAGAGTGGTTAGTTTCTTCACCACCACCTGTTGAGAACTTTGAAGAAATTCCTATTGTGATTTCTGAACCTTATGGTTACGGCAAATCAGAACCTTTAGTAGCAGAAGCCCACAATCAGGCTCAATGATTTATCTGTGTACATCTGCGTCCATCTGCGGTTTTAAACGCAGAGAGGCGCTAAGGAAGGCGCAAAGGTACGCGGAGTATTTTCTCAGCAATATTACATGATTAATCTATGGACAGCTATATCGTTTCTGAAGAGTTGCAAAATCACTCTCATCATGCTGGGGAGCATGGACATGATGAAGAAGGCAATAAAATGTTTGGTTTTATTGTTTTCTTATTGTCGGAAAGTGTGATTTTCTTGAGTTTTTTCGCTGGCTATATTGTTTACAAGCTAACAACTCCTAACTGGCTACCGCCTGGTGTTGAAGGTTTAGAAGTGAGAGAACCGGCTATCAATACTGTTGTGTTGGTTGCTAGTAGCTTTGTAATTTATTTGGCAGAACGCGCTCTACAACGCCATAAATTATGGGGTTTTCGCCTGTTTCTTTTGGCAACAATGGCAATGGGCAGTTATTTCTTGGTAGGACAGGCGATTGAATGGAGTCATTTGGCTTTTGGTTTCACCACTGGCACCTTTGGCGGAATGTTCTACCTGTTAACAGGTTTTCACGGCTTGCACGTTTTGACAGGAATCCTGTTGCAATTGATGATTTTTATCCGTTCTTTTATTCCTGGGAATTACGAATCTGGTCACTTTGGAGTTAATTCTACTTCCCTATTTTGGCACTTTGTTGATGTGATCTGGATTGTATTGTTTGTTCTGCTCTATATTTGGCAGTAAATATTCAGCTTTTTCCAAAAATGAGAGCAAATTTTTAGCTGGAGGGTAAGGTAATTCACCTTTTCCTCTGTTTTTCATATTTAGGTATTATAAAAATGATTTTATGATCAGTTATCAAAATATGTCACTCTATCTCTGTATAGATGTGAAAAAATTGATTTTCAAGATACAACTGGGAAGGCTTAATGTTAAAAATTAAATTTTACTGAGCTAAACAAATTCAGCATATACAATCTTCCCTAAAAAACTTGATTCACCAATGGCACTTCAAACTTTAGCAGAAAGTCCAATTGTTGCCTTCACTATTCTCCTCACAGTAATTTTTACCGTACCGCCAATATTTGAAAAATTGCGGTTGCCTGGATTAGTGGGTTTGCTAGTAGCAGGTGTCATTCTAGGAGAAAATGGCTTAAAGTTACTCAACTCAGAATCAGATACAATCAAATTGCTCTCGGACATTGGCAAAATTTATTTAATGTTCGTAGCAGGGTTAGAAATTGATTTAGAGCAGTTCCGCAAAACTAAAAATCGCTCGATTGGTTTTGGAATACTAACCTTTTTAGTTCCGTTAATAGCTGGTATTCTGGTTGGGCGCTTGTTTAATTTCGGTTGGAATGCTGCTTTTTTAATTGGTTCTTTATTAGCATCCCATACTCTTTTAGCCTATCCAATTGTGAGTCGTTTGGGAGTGGTCACAAATGAAGCTGTGACTGTGACAATTGGGGCAACAATTTTTACTGATACGGGTGCTTTGTTGGTATTAGCAATTTGTGTAGGTATTCATGGGGGAGAATTTTCTGCCCTGAGTTTAGCTACTTTATTGGGGGGATTAGCAATTTATTCTGTTGTGGTTTTGTTTGGTTTTGACTGGGCAGGTAAGGAGTTTTTTCGGCGTTCTGGAGATGAACAAAGCAACCAGTTTTTGTTCATATTATTAGCATTATTTTTAGCTTCTGTAGGGGCGCAAGTTATTGGTGTTGAGAAAATTGTTGGGGCATTTTTAGCTGGATTAGCAGTTAATGATGTTTTAGGACGTAGCCCAGTTAAAGAAAAAATTGAATTTATTGGTAGTGTTTTATTTATCCCATGTTTCTTTGTGGATATGGGATTATTAATTAATATTCCCGCATTCCTCAAAACTCTCAGTTCTGTTTGGTTGACTGTGGTAATTGTAGTAGCTTTGATAGGAAGCAAATTTATTGCGGCATTTTTAGCTAAATTATTTTACCGCTACAACACAGCCGAAATGCTCACAATGTGGTCTTTGTCTTTGCCTCAAGTAGCAGCGACACTGGCGGCTGCATTAGTGGCTTATCAAACTGTTAACCCGGCTGGGGAAAGGTTGATTAATGAAGGTGTTTTAAATAGTGTGATTGTGCTGATGCTGGTGACGGCAATTTTAGGTCCAATCATTACTTCTAGGTTTGCAACTGCTTTACAAGTGAGTGAAGCAGATTTAGCCACAGATAGTCTGTCTACTTGGTGGGAAAGTCATGAGACTGAGATAGAAGAAGAACAACAGCAATTTACTGTAGTTGTACCAATTTATAATCCGCAAACCCAGCGTTATTTAATAGAGATGGCTGCATTACTGGCGCGTCACGAATCGGGGAGAATTGTACCTTTAGCTATTACCAAAGCTCTGATTCAGATGGATGATCCGCAATTAGTGACAGCACTTGAACAGAGTCAAAAAAGATTGCAGTTGGCTAAAGAAATTAGCCAAGAATTTGATGTGGAAGTTTCGCCAGCAATTCGCATTGATGATGATGCAGCTTTGGGAATTAGCCGTGCTAGTCGGGAACGCAACGCTAATTTAGTGGTAATGGGTTGGTCGCAGACTACAGGCTTCCGCGCTCGTTTGTTTGGTAGTGTACTGGATAGTGTATTTTGGTCTGCACATTGTCCAGTAGCAGTTACACGGTTGTTAAGTAGTCCGACAACTATCCAAAGAATTCTGGTACCGGTGGGTGACTTGACACGACAAACTATAGGTGCTGTTAGGTTCGCCCAAATTTTAGCTGATGTGAATCAGGCAGAGGTAGTATTGTTACATGTGAGCGATCGCAAAACTCCCCCAGCTTTAGTGGAAAAATTTACATCTCAATTGTCGGAAATTGTGACTAAAAGTCAGTTACAGGTGAAGACAAATATCCAGACAATTAAAGGCGATGATATTGCTAGAGTCATCATTCGGGAAGCTCAAGCTTTTGATTTAGCAGTGTTGCGTTCTGTTCGCTATCGCACAGCAGGTGGTTTAGCCGTTAGCCAAGTCACAACCCAAATTTTAAGAGCATTGAAATGTTCGATTGTGTTGCTAGGAGAACCCCACTCTTAATTTGTTTAACACATACAGCAGACTTCAGAAGTAAAACAGCCTTGATATCTGGCTTTCACTCTGAAATTGTGTACTCCACTAACTTAAAATCTGCTGTAATCGGCAAAACTAAATTAGGGTGGGTATAATTTGCCCACCCTACTCATGTTGAGATTTTAATTTCTATCGCTGGTCATACCTCAGTAGATTCCACAAACTTAATCTATTTAGATAACCTTATAAATATGTTGTCGTAATCAGCAAGCTTAGATATTTTAGACCTGTGTACGCTCCACACCACTAGGAAGTTAAATGTAATGCAGATTTTTAAATTTTGGAATCAATTAACTAAGGGGAAGTTTAGTAAATTATTCAGTCAGACAGTAGTTTTGGGAGTAGGTGCTAGTGTTTTGCTGTTCCATGCTAGTGCAAACGCGGCTGAACAGGTAATTTTAAAATATGGTAGTTTTCAAGGGCCTGTTTCTGTAACGGAATTGAATGCGTTTGTGCAAACAGGGAAAACTACCCCAACACTAAGAAATTATTTGCAAGTAGCTAAACAAGACCCGGCTGTAGCTCGTAAAGCACTAGTCGCAGGTATAAAAGCTGAACCTGCTTATTTAGATAGTTTGTTGTCTGGTTGGACAGGGCCAATTTTACTGGCTCAAATTGGTGATGTAGTTCATCCACCTGCGGGGGACTTAGATGCACAGGCGCTACAAACATCTTTGAGTAAATCTATTCAAGAAGATGGAGAAATCACACTGCTAGGGGCAATTCGCCATTATCCCGATAATATCGTAGAAATAGAAGGCGATCGCCTGATTCCAGTTTATGAAAGACTAAGCAGCTTGGCAAAAGTCCTCTAAGTACTGAGTGCATTGCAAATCTCAAGCTTTATTAATTTCAACAGTCTAATAATGCTTGTAGCAATGCCTCAAATCCTCATTGATTATGAATCTCCGGTTTTAAAAGATTCATTTGGTTAAAGTTTGTACTTGTAGCTTATGGACACATGACCTTGGTCATAGTTAGAACCGATTAAGGATGGTCAATTTATTTGTATACCACTCCGAATATTTACATTCAGTTTTAACGAGCAAATGTCATGGCTAAAGAAATAACATACTTAGAGTTATCAGAAGATGGTGGAAGTTCCCACAAGTTTTATGAGGTTATTGTTGAAGATACCCAAGTAAGTATCCGCTACGGTCGCATCGGTGACGCAGGACAGACGCAAACGAAAACTTACCCCACACCAGAAAAAGCACAGGCGGAAGCGGCGAAAAAAATTAATGAAAAGCGGAAAAAAGGCTATGAAAATGCTGTGATGGGTGTGCGTCAAAAGCGTTCTGTGACTCGCAGAGAAGTTGCTAGTACTGTTTCAACGTCCAAACAAGCGCCAATTTTATGGAAATTTGCGGCTAATTCAGCGGCTTTTGGCATTTTCATTGATGCTAACCGTTGCTGGCTGGGTAATCAAACTGGTCAAGTTTTTGCTTTGAACCATGAAGGTAAAGTCAGCAATCAATTTAAACTCCCTGATGGGGTTAAATGTTTAGTAGCTGATGATATCTGGATTTACGCTGGTTGCGATGATGGCAATGTCTACGATTTAACTGGTAAGTTACCCCGCGTTGCTTACAAAATTGATGAAAATGTCGATATCTTCTGGCTGGATATTAAAGATGGTTTATTGGCTGTCTCTGATGCTAACGGTGGCGTAACAACTATAGATCATGATGATGAGTCACAATGGACACGTTTAAGTCAAGGTAATTCTGGCTGGATGGTTCGCTGCGATGAAGCTGGGATTTATCACGGTCATAGTCAAGGCGTGACGATGTATGATAACCAAGAAGGTCGAATGGTTTGGCATCAAAAAACTGGCGGGAGTGTGCTATTTGGTTGGCAAGAAGCATCCGCAGTTTACGCCGGTGCAAGCGATCGCAAAATTTATAGTTTTAGTAAGCAGGGTAAGCCACTAACAATATATAAATGTGATGCCGCAGTTTATTCTTGCGCCACTGCACAAGATGGTAAATATGTGTTTGCTGGTGATAATAATTCTTCGATTTACTGCTTTAATCAAGCGGGTGAAAGATTGTGGAAGTTGGGGACTGGTTGTGGTTCGGCTTTATCCATGCAGTTTTGCGAATCTCGAATTTATATTGTAACCACTGATGGGGCTTTAGCTTGTATTGATGCTAGTGAAACTGCGATCGCTTCTGCTCAAGCTGGTACAATTCCCGATGCAACTATTATTAAAGCACCAAAAACTGAGGGAGTCGCACCTTCTACTGTTCTCGAAACCACGACAGATACAAGTACTGGGGTAATTGTTGAGTGTTTTCAAGATGGTGGTCAATTGCGCGTCAGAGTTATTTCCCCAGGATACAATTTTAACTGGAACGTGCAGTTTCCCAAAGATATTCGCCAAGCTGGCGATCGCTATCTTGTCCAAGAAGTCCGCGAGTCAGCTAGAGGTGGCTTTTATCGCGCCTATGGAGATATTAAAAAGATCAATAATTAAGGTTTTGAATTCTTCAACTAATGTCTCTTGCAGGTAAAGCAACTGTGCGAATGGCGATCGCTTGTTTTTTACCATTACGATTAATTGTAATTTGCATCATGTCGCCAACTTTGGTAGTTTCTACCAATTGTTGCACTTGCCGAATATCTTGAATGGCAACACCGTTAATACTGTCAATAATGTCGCCTGGACGCAACCCTGCACGAGCAGCGGGAGAGTTGGAGGCGACTCCTAAAATAATCACACCTGTATCTTGATTAACTTTTAAACCTGTATCACTCTGATTAATTTTGCTGCGTAAATCAGGTGTTAACTCACCCATTTGAATGCCAACATAAGGATGATCTACTCGTCCTTTAGTGATTAATTCATTAGCAATTCTTTGTGCTGTTTTGATGGGAATGGCAAAGCCTAATCCTTGCGCTCCTTGGATGATGGCGGTATTCATTCCGATTACTTCTCCTTGAGCGTTGAGCAAGGGGCCACCAGAATTACCAGGGTTAATGGCTGCATCAGTTTGAATAAAATCTACACGTTCGGTTGGTACTCCTAAATCAGCCACTGAACGCTGAGTCGCACTGATGATTCCCTGAGTGACTGTATTATCTAATCCTAGAGGATTGCCGATGGCGATCGCCCATTGCCCTGGTAACAAATTATCTGAGTTACCAAACTTGACTGTCGGTAATCCTGTACCTTTAATTCGCACTACCGCCACATCCGTTACACGATCAACGCCTACTACCTTACCTTGAAGACTGCGTCCGTCTTTTAACACCACGGATACGTTATCTGCATCGGCGACAACATGAGCGTTCGTCAAAATAATCCCATCCGCACTGGTAATAAATCCTGAACCAATACCCCTTTGCACTTCTTCTCTATTTGGCACCTGTGCGCCAAAAAAACGCCCTAAATAAGAGTCTTGTGGAGATACTGCCACAATCCGCGTTGAATTGATGCGTACCACTGCTGACCCTACTTGTTGTACAACCTTAGTGATGTAATTTGCATCTTGATTATTGCTGGGTGCGGCTGGATTGAGTGTTGCTGTAACTAGAGGATTTTTACCATCTCTATTGGCAACACAGCCAGTTAATAGCAAAGTTAAATAAAGCGAGAAATAGGGAATTAATCGTTTCATTATGGGTTGATGGGGCTATTGAGTTGTAGTAATAACCAAGTTAAATAAGTACCAAAAGGCCCCCACAATGCGTAAGGTAGAAATAGCCATGAAGCAGTTTGCGAAATTGGCTTAACAACAAAAGCCAAAATGTACACCAAAACTGTCGCTAAACCGCCCACAATCATACCACCAGTCAAACTGCGAAGTTCTACCACAACGGGACTGTAAAGTGATGTGAGTAAAGCGATCGCCCCATAAACTACTAGCAAACCCCAAGGACGAAAACCTTTTTTGCAACTTTTCTCCCACACAATGATTGCAGAAATCGTAAGGCAAACCCAAATGAAAGTCCAAATAACAGGAATAAGAAACTCAAAGGTCAACCAACTGGGACGTTGCAGATTTTGAAACCAAGGATCGCGCAGCGATGTGAACAGGCTACCACCAAAGAACAGGGCTGCTGAAGCTGCTGTAATTATCCATCTAGCTTTCACTAAAACTCCTGTCATAATAATACATTTGTAGTTTAGATTGAATCGGCGATCGCTGCACCTATCCTGTGATATAGCGGTAGTCAGATATGTTAGGACAATTTGAAAGCTTGAATGCCAGGAATAATCAGACTTTTCCTCCTGCCTCCTGTCTTCTGCTATGGGTGATAGGCGACAGTCGAGAAGAAGTTATTGTCGCAAAAATAACTGAGTCATGTAGTATGTATTCCCAACTCGCCAGATGCCCACACCTGTTTCTCGGAATACTGGACGCAGAATATTGGCTCGGTGTCCAGGGCTGTTCATCCAACCTTTGATGGCGGCTGGTACAGGTTGCGGCACATTGGTAGATGTAAATAAGTTTTCCCCAACCATCCAATAATTGATTCTGCCTGCACGTACTCTGTCTCGTAAGGTACTACCATCGGCACCAGTGTGACTAAAGAACTTTTTCTGCGCCATCTGATGGCTATAGTTGCGGGCTACCTGGGTGAGTTTTTCATTATTTTGTAGCGGCTGAAGTCCATTTTGCTGTCGCACTTGGTTGATACCTTGGCGAATTGCGGCTTCCATGTCTGCAATTTTGGCAGATTCGGCAGAAATTACAGGCTGTGGTGGTTGGCTTGATGGTAATTCAAGACTGGGCAACGGTGGCGCGTATTTTAGCATTTCCTCGCAACCACTGGCTAATAGTGCGATCGCCGCCGATGCTAACCAAATTATTTGCGGTAGTTTGTTTTGCATCTACTTATGGTTCTTTCTCCAGACAAGAACTATCAACTTAGCTGTCGTGATGAAGTTGCTATGAAATCTGTCTTTAAGGTAACAAAAATAGCAAAATTCAACTGAGCTACACTTGAGAGTTGCATTGCTAGAGAAAGAACAAGAATAAGTTTAGAGTATGGGATTGATTGAGAATCTCATCTCTGTGTCATCTTGTATTTTACAGACGACCAATATTAGTCAGTCCTAAAACAATCCCAATGCCGATGATATGACCAAAAGCCATAGCCGCGATAAAGGTGGTAACACTAACTGGCAAACCTGGTAACTTAGGCCCTACTTGGGGTTGTTCGATGCGGGTGGATAGCAACAGAATGATGATGCTGCTAACGCTAATAATGATTCCAACGGTGGGAGTCCACGCGGGAGTTGCGGGAACATTAGCTGCTGCTGCCAGTAAATTTGATAACATCAAGGTTCTGTCTCCTAAATGACAAAATTCATAAAACCTTCAAAATTATAGAATTACTGAGTAAGCAACCAGAGATTGTTAGCAAAAATTCGCTCTTTAGAACTATATGCGGGTTAAAATCTGCGGCATCACTCAACCAAAACAAGCTAAAGCGATCGCATCTTTAGGCGCAACAGCTTTAGGATTTATTTGTGTACCTACTTCGCCTCGTTATGTTACAGCAATGCAAATTAGGGCAACCGTGACACAGCTACCAGATGACATTGATAAAATCGGCGTGTTTGCTAACGCTCCCATTGAGGAGATTAGCCAGATAGTGAATGATTCTGGTTTAACTGGTGTGCAGTTGCACGGTGATGAAACACCTGAATTTTGCCACCAAGCACGTCAAAAAATCCCCAATGTAGAAATTCTCAAAGCACTGAGGATACGAAGTTTTGACCATCTGGAACAAGCATCTATTTATGCTCAATACGTAGATACTTTATTACTTGATGCCTATCATCCCCAACAGTTAGGCGGTACAGGCCAAACTTTAGATTGGGCAATGCTAGAAAAATTTCACCCCAGTAGCCCGTGGTTTTTAGCGGGAGGATTAACACCAGAAAATATCTTAGAAGCCCTTAGCCAAGTCAAGCCTAATGGTATAGATTTATCCAGCGGTGTCGAAATTCAACCCGGAGATAAAGATTTACACAAGGTAGCGCTACTGTTTGAAAGGCTTAAAACTAAAGTATGAAGTATGTAGACACCTTTTAGGTGGCTTGCCGCAGGCTAGTATGAAATTTTATTTTTCATACTTCACGCTGTGTGCAACTTTATCTCAGACCTAACCCCCAACCCCTTCCCTTGTAGGGAAGGGGAGCGAGAATCAAAGCCTCTCTCCGTTGCGGGGAGCCAGTGCGTTGCGGGGGTTCCCCCCGTTGTAGCAACTGGCGTGAGAAGAATGGAAGTGGGGTTTCAAAAATAAGTCGCACATCGCGTTACTTCTAAAAGAATGATGGTTGATGGCGAATCAAGTTAAAGAATTCTTCACGGGTTTTTTGCTCGTCGTGGAATACGCCCAACATAGCGCTGGTAACAGTCCATGAACCGGGTTTCTGAACACCCCGCATAACCATACACATGTGAGTAGCTTCCATAACTACTGCTACACCTTGAGGTTCCAAAATCGTCTGAATCGCTTCGGCAATTTGGCGAGTTAATCTTTCCTGAACTTGCAACCGTCGGGAATACATTTCCACAATCCGGGCTAACTTACTTAAGCCCACAACTTTTTGATTAGGAATATAAGCAACATGCGCTCTCCCCATAAACGGCAGCATGTGATGTTCGCAGAGGCTAAAGAAGTTAATATCTCGAACTAGTACCATCTCGTTATGACCTTCATCAAAGATGGCACCATTCACCAGTTCTTCTAAAGATTGGTTATAGCCACTGGTAAGATAACGCATTGCCTCAGCAACACGCTTGGGAGTCTTGAGCAGTCCTTCACGCTCAGGATCTTCGCCAACGCCGACTATGATGTTCCTGACGGCATCCATCATTTGCTCCATATTTTCCTCAGAAGGCGGTTGCAAATCCGGTAGTCGTCCGTCGTGGGTGTTGCGATCGGGTCTGGTATTGATGGCCTCTGCCAAATCGGAAATCAGCGGAGATTGAAAACGATTGGAACCGTTAGAACTAGCAATAGTCATGATGTAATTTTCAGTTAATTTTTGGATGTTTGCTATCAGTCATTAGTCATTGGTCGTTGGTCATTTGTCTTTTGTGATTCACTCATAACAAATGACTAATGACCAAGAACAAATGCCTAAAAAGTGCCTGTATTGGGCATGAGAATCAATTCATCAATCACCGCTTGTGGTGGCAATAAGACGGTGTGGAGAATTGACTGTGCCACAATTTCTGGAGTTAACATTTTTGAACGGTCAAAGTTGACATTAACGGTGTCTGTGTCCCAGATTTCTGTATTCACAGAACCAGGACAAATGGCCGTAACACGGATACCGTGGGCGCGTTCTTCTTGAGCCAGGGTTTGAGAAAGGGCTAGAAGTCCGGCTTTGCTAACACAATAGGCTCCCCATCCAGCAAAGGTTTGCTTGGCAGCTATTGAGGCTACGTTGATAATTGTGCCTGTGCAGCGATCGCGCATTCCCGGCAAAATTCCTTTGATGCACTCAAATACACTGGTGAGATTGATGTTAATAACTTGTTGCCAGTCTTCTAAGCTGGTGTCATTTAAATTAGCTGTATAGCCTATTCCGGCATTGTTTACCAAAATATCTATGTTGCCAAAATCTTGGGCGATCGCATTTATTTTTGCTTCTACTTGTGGTAAATCGGCTAAATCCAGGGCGTAAGCTTTGGCTTCTACTCCGGTTTGCTTGGCTGCTGTTGCTACCGCCTCTAATTTATCTAAAGAACGGCTGACTAAAGCAACATCTATGCCTGCCTTGGCGAATGCTAAAGCGGTGGCTTTGCCAATTCCACTACTAGCCCCAGTAATCAGGGCATGTTGTTTCTGCTTACTACTCATACTTTCCCCCATTTTTTTGGCAGTGACCCAAGCCCCTTGCCACCAAATTATTTAAGTCTTTCGGATGGGCTACATTAAAGTAACCTTAAATTCCGATAATTTTTTTTTGACAATTGCTATATTGAATTGTCAGTGTGGGCATTTTTGCCAATTAGATATACGCCAGTGATGAAAATTCTTCTTCATCCGGGTGTTTTGGCTGTCTACTCGCAGTAAGTTACTAAAAACTACACAAATCTCTCATTTAAGTGAGACGATTCATCATAAATACAAATGCCTGTGGTTAAAAAGATTGTTAAAAATCTTTAAGAACCACAGGCAATTATAACATTGCTCTTGAGTTAATGACCTAGGTTTGGCTGGCTAGTGGGGAATTTCTGTAAAAACACCAATTTTGCGGAATTTTTCGTAGCGCATTTGTCGTCTTTCTGGAGATGTTAACTGTTTAAGTTCATCTAAATTATCTAAAAGTGCTTGCTTGAGGGTGGTTGCGGCTTCTAGAGGATCAGAATGAGCGCCGCCAATTGGTTCCGCTAAAATTTGGTCAATAATCCCTAAGTTTTTTAAGTCATGGGAAGTAATTTTTAAGGCGACAGCGGCTTGAGGTGCTTTACTGGCATCTTTCCAGAGAATCGCCGCACAACCTTCAGGGCTAATCACAGTGTAAACAGCGTGTTCAAACATCAGTAGGCGATCGCAAATACCAATACCCAGCGCTCCACCAGAACTTGCTTCACCAATAACTGTGCAAATAATCGGTACATCTAAGCTAAACATCTCGCGCAGATTATAAGCTATGGCTTCGCCAGCACCTTGATGTTCTGCGGCTACTGTGGCTAAAGCGCCGGGTGTATCAACAAAAGCTAAAATCGGCATTCCAAACTTATTGGCATGTTCCATCAAACGCATTGCTTTGCGATAACCACCAGGAGCCGCCATCCCGAAGTTACGGGCAATATTGTCTTTAGTGTCACGCCCTTTTTGTTGACCTAACATCACCACCGGCTGCCCACCTAAACGAGCTACACCAGCAATTAAAGCCGGATCATCAGTACCACAGCGATCGCCATGCAACTCCATCCATTCATCTGTAATCGCCTGGATGTAATCAAGAGTACTGGGACGACGGGGATGACGGGCGACTTGCACCCTTTGAGCCGGAGATAAAGTACTAAAAATCTCTTCACGCAGTTTTGTCGCGCGTGCTTCTAGCTTGCGAATTTCACCAGATACATCAACGCCATTTTCTTCTGCAAGTTGTCGAATCTGCTCAATGCGGTTGGATAGTTCTGCTAACGGCTTTTCAAAATCTAACAGTAGTGGTTTACGCTCGGTAGTAGCCATATAAACTAGGGGTGAGGAACTAGGGATTGGGGATTTAAGAAGTAAAAAGTAAAAAGGCAAAAGTAAAAAGATTCTTTTAACTTTTTACTTTTGACTTTGCTAAAGCAGCAGAGGCCTAAAGCCGTGTTTCACCGATGCTTGACCAATCTGCTCCATTTTGTCTACGGTAATCTGATTACGCCCCCAAGAAAAGTTCGTATGTAACTTCTCAAATTCCAGTAGCATAGCTTCGGCAAAACAGGCAAATAGCTGGCGTTCTGGCACTTCCATATTGACGATTTGCATAATTTTCCAGTCAATATCTAAAGAATGCTCAACAATGCCACCGTTGAGTACATAAACGCCAGGATGTTGAATTTTCGTACCTAAATTTTTAGGATAGCCACCATCAATGAGTAGGCAAGGTTGTTTTAACACCTTGGGGTCAATTTCTACCCCTTTGGGCATACTTGCCACCCACACTACAATATCAGCTTCGGGTAATGCTTCATCCAAAGCCATGATTTTCCCTCGCCCCAATTCGTCTTGGAGATTTTGCAGGCGTTCTTGGTTACGGGCAATCAGCAAAATTTCTTTGACATCCGTTTTGGCATCTAGCCAGCGGGTTACTGCACTACCAATATCCCCAGTTGCTCCACATATAGCTACTGTTGCTTTCGACAGTTCAATTCCTACTTGTTTTGCAGCGGCTTCTACTTGCCGACAGATAATGTAGGCAGTGTGTGTATTGCCTGTAGTGAAGCGTTCAAACTCTAATTTGATGTTGCGGACTTGGCTGAACTGCTCTAAATTAAAGTTTTCAAAAATAATTGATGAAAAACCGCCTAAAGCTGTGATGTCTATATCATGCTTTTGAGCATGAGCCATTGCATTAAGAATTTTGCGCGTTGCCGCCTTAATCCGCCGATTCGCCAGCATTTCTGGCAAAAAGCATGATTCTACATACTTGCCTTCAATTATCTCTCCAGTCAGGCTGGTAACTTTAATGTGATCAACAATTTGTGGCGGGGCGCTGCACCAAAAATCTAGACCTTGATCGGCATATTCTGGGTATCCCAATTGTTGAGCTACCGCTTGAGCGTGTTCTAAACTAGTCAGATGTCCAATTAGACCAAACATGTATTGTATTAGGCGTTTGCTGCGTCGAAAGCGTGGAATTTAGTGGGTAAGTGACAATACCTAACCTTAAAAATACAATAAAGTCTGAAGTCTGAAGTCTGAAGTTTTAGCAAAATCGGATTCAGGAGTCAGAATTCAGGATGAATTCTTGACGAAGCCCTAAATAAATCTGTGGGTTGCAGACCCAGGCTCAGTTATTCTGTATCCTGAATGCCCACTTTTGGATTCTTCTTTTATCTTCATCCTTCATTCTTCATACTTGTTTTAAGCAGCGGACAGTCCGTAGGCTGACAAGCGCATGATATCTCTAGTTGTGAAGCCAATGTTACTTAGGGCTTCACCGTATTGAATCATGAAGTCTTCGACTAAAGCTTCTTTTTCCATTGCTAACACTTCAGCATCGGCTGCTACTTGGTTGAGCATTTTCCAAACAATGGGTAAGTTTTGGCGGTTTGCTTCTTCTAGTTCAGCTTTAGATGCTTCAAAGTTAGCTTTCAGCCAAACTTCACCAAAGTTTAAATGACTGTATTCATCTTTGACTACACCCTCAGTAATTTTGCGGGCAAAATCATCAGCAACAGGGATATAGATGTTGTAGGCCGCGATCGCAAAGCATTCAATAATCAAAGATTGAATCAGTAAGCAAGTGACAACGTTACCTGTGGCTGCTGCTGCTTTAAAGTTATCGTGCAGAGGTGCAAAAAACTCCTTAGCAAATTGCAGGTCTGGGGTAACTTTTAAATTCCGTCCACAAGCTTCAAAGCCCTTTTTATGGCGGCTTTCCATTTTCGACAAGCCAATCAGTTGATCATGATTTGCTGGCAGCAGTTCAGCTAGTTTGATGTAATTCTCATAAGCTTCTTGTTCCCCTTCAATCACGATCGCATTAATGCGACTATAGGCATCTTTATATGTTTCGCTTTGGAAATCAATTTCTAATTCGGCTGCCAACGGCTGCATGGTATCTTCACTCCTGTAAGATGAATCATTTGATACTAACGCTTAATTTCCCCTGTAATTTTAGGGTAATCTTCACTGTTGTTTAATTTAACTTAACAAGTCACTATGTAATAGATTAGCTTTTGCTGGGGGCGATGCTCTAGTACTAAAGAAACAAATGAATCAAGAGTCAAAGGTTAATAGTCGATAGTCAATGGTCAATTCCTCCTAGCCCCTAGCTTCTGCTATCTATTTACTTATGATGAAATCAAGTTGGAATCTGAAATCTGGCGATATTTTTAGTTTAGCGGTGCTGCTATGCGGCGCATTAATTGTCTTACTCCCGCTATTTGTCGTGTTTTTCACATCTTTTGCACCTCCTGGCGCGACTCCAGATATGATGCCTCAAGGTTGGACTTTAGGTAATTATTATGATGCGTGGCAGCGAGGGAAGTTCCTGTTGGCGTTTGCTAATTCTACCTTAGTAGCGATCGCAGTCACGGCGTTTCAGTTGATCACCTCAGCTTTGGCTGGTTACGCCCTGGCGAGATTGAAATTTCGTGGTAGACAAGCTCTACTGCTAGTTGTTTTAGCAACCTTGGTAATCCCTTTTCAGCTGTTGGTTATACCGATATTTTTGGTTTTAAAGTGGGGACACTTAATTAATACTTATGGGGCGCTGATTTTACCAACGGCTGTCAATGGTTTTGGCATATTTCTCTTACGGCAATATTTTCAAACCATTCCAGTAGAATTGGAAGAAGCCGCAACTATTGATGGGGCGAACAGGCTACAAATTTTGTGGCGAGTATTGTTACCTTTAGCCCGTCCAGCTTTGGTGACATTGTTTTTATTCACCTTTATTGCTGAATGGAATGATTTATTTAAGCCTTTGGTATTCACCACACGCCCAGAATTAAGAACAGTACAGTTGGCATTGGCGGAATTTCAAGAGCAGTTTACCAATAACTGGCCTTTGATGATGGCGGCAGTAACTATTGCAACGGTGCCGGTTATGCTACTGTTTCTGATTGGTCAGCGTCAATTTATTCGCGGAATTGCGACCACAGGGATGAAGAATTGATTCGTGGAAGAATTCATCTCTTGGGCAGACTCAACAAAAATTGAGCCAGACAAAACCTTAACAATCAAATGAATTCTACAGAAATTCCAGATAGGTAGTGAACAAATAATTCTGATCACGAACCGCATAGACGCGTTAGGACTATTCTTCGATAACGCCTAACAGCGAACCCGCAGAGAAGGACGCAAAGTACACAAAGAAAGGGAACAGCGCAGTTGTTCACTAATGATTGAGGATTATGAAAAACCCATAAATTTGTATCATTTTTTTTCGTGAAATGGTTTGAGATGATTGCTCTTCAAAAATATCATCTCAATGTTTAACACACCTTAGTAATTAAAATTGAATTAAAAAACAATTGTCAGAAAACTATGAATTATGAGAGAACTATATTAACGGTAAAAATATGTTTTTTACCTTAAGTTATCTGTAAATAGTTTTTTATTTTTTACGCTTTCAGGTTTTTCTCAAAATAAATTCCTTTAAGTTTACATTTTTTAATAAAAAATAGAGCTATAACTTTAATTAATATTTAAGAAGCATTGATATTTAATAACTTAGTTATTTCATTCCGACAGAATATTTGAATAATTAAATAATTCATAAGTATGTTTAACATTGCCAGTAAATTGAATAACATGGAGGAAATATACTGACGAGGGTATTAGATGGAGCCATTACAAAACCAGATCCTGACTTTAAGCCATAAACTGGATGCCCTCTACCAGGTAATTGAGCAGCTTGATTTTAAAGTGGCTCAGGCTTTCTCAGAATGCTCCTTAGCGAAAACACAAGCAAAAGATAACTATCAAGAAAATAGTGATACTTTTCCTTATCAATTAAAAGGATCAATTAGTTTGAATCCAGAGTTTGAACATAAGGATGTTCTAACTGATGGCATTTATTTAGATATGAATCGTCAAGGCGGGGAGAAGATTTTAACACCAGAAATTCAGATACAACGACTGACAGCGCAATTAACAGCAGCCTACAATCGGATTGCGGCATTAGAAGAACAATTACTCCGAGAAAGAATTCATTAATGGTTCAATAGTCAATATTTCCCAGAATTTACCGGAGCTTTCTCAGTCCGGTACTTTTGCATTGAGGTCATACTTCAGCAAAGTGCTGAGTTAAAGTTTTCAGCAATCAACAATGTCTGAAGTTACCTTTCCTGTTAAATGAACCGTATTGAGCTAAATTTTGGATTTTAGTCTTGAGATTGAGTCAGCCGCTGGAATTGGTCTTCAATAGCTGCTAAAAGTTGAGATTGTGACCAATTTTGGTAGAGATAGGCTGCAATGCAGGCGGCTCCTGCACCTACACCTTCTTTGACAAAACCTTGCTCATAAGCTTGGAGTTGGGGATAACAGGAATTGGCAAAACTTAGTTGTGTTGATAGTAAAGGTGGATTTGTACCTTGAGTTTTGCTGATTTTATCTAAGCTGAGGGCTAAATCAACAGTCTCACCGGTGGGATCTTCGGCTACCCAGCGGGTTGTACCGACAATTACCTCTGTGGGTTGCCAAAATAAGTGAAGTGTTTGAGAAATTGCTGTAGTTAAAGCGTAAACGGCAAGCATTTGTGTTCCACCTGCTAGTATTACCCCAGAACGACGACTAGCGGCGATCGCCATTCCCGCCACTACCACTTGCATAGGATCACCCACGGCTGCCACGATTTCTAAAGGATGGGAATTATGGGGAATTTTTTGTAACCCCGACTGAACTATTTCCCATTTTTGCTGATGGTTACAAATTGGGTGACTGCTGTTGACTTTGCCGATCGCATCTATTCCTAAAGCTGTGAGAACAGCTAAAGCGGTTGTCGTACCGCCAACAACGCATTCACTCAAAATTACGTAACTTTGTGGAACTTCAGCCGCCAAGCGATCGCCCCAAATCATTCCTTGTTCTAGCAAATGTTTGACTGTGGCTAATTCCATCGCCTTACCTGTACTTACACACTTAGCTAAGGAACCACCTAAATCAATTGCTGGTATAGCCGGGAACTGAGGTAATCCCGCATTAAATAAATAAACTGGAATTTGCAGTGCTTCCACCACAGCGCGAGAAATTAACACAGGCGATGCTCCCGCTGTGAGTGGTGGTAAAGAATAGTGCGGTTGATGTGCTGCACCGTAGTATAAAAATTCAGCATCCGCGCAAGCTGTGTACTTGCGGTCTTCTGGCGTACTTCCAGCCGCTGAAATTCCGGGAATCAAAGCAGTTTCTGTAAAACCTAACACACAGGCAAACACAGGTAAATTACCACGATATTTATTAATCCAGGCTTTACCTTGTTCTATTTGAGTATAAATACTAATCATAAATTAAGAATCAAGTGTCAAAAGTCAAAAGTCAATAGTTAAAAAACTCTAGACTTCTGCCTCCTGCCTTCTCTACCCTTCATAATCCATCATGACTTGCACCCAGCGGGGAGGACGGGGAATAGGATTGCCCAAACGATCTAGTAGTAGCCATGCAGCTAGGTGTACCACAAATAGATAAATAAAGTTATTAATAACAACCAAGGCAAAAGCTCCGACTTGAATCAAAAATACACTGGGAGTGTTTAATAATCCGAGTTTGAGAAATATCCACTCGATGATGTCTGTAACTTGGTTAATTAAATAAATCCATAAGTCTTCGCCGGACAATATAGACAGTAACCACATCCGAAAAAAGAAACCTAAAGTGCCTAAAAGTGTAGCTAACGTAATAGACACAATCCAAGGAACGCGACGATTCCAGGTTGCGCCCAAGAGTACGCCCATAAAAGCATAAGGCATAACAAACAAGAGACTGCGAACAGGCCCCATGAGTACAGATAACAACAAGCCAGAGGTAACTGCGGCCATCCATGCGGCTCTTTGCCCCCAGCGCAGGTAAACTAGAGCGATCGGTACTGGAAAAAATATCCGCAATACTGGCCCCAAAGGAAAATAAAAATTAATAAACCAAATTAAGCTGGCAGTACTAGCTAAAAATGCCGTTTCTACCATTCTTAAAGGTGCAGCAGCTTTTAAATGAGGAGATTGTAATTGACTATGGTTCCCAGAACGATGGGAATTGTCGTTTTGTTGTAATTCCTCTTGGTGAGAAAATGGAGATTCAGAAGAGGGGCTTTCCTCTGGCTCTTCGGGCAGAGAATTGACAATACTCATTTTGAAAATTTTTTATACAATCAATCTTTCCAGGGCTAACACATCGGGGATGGAAATAGTGTCTTGATCCCGTTGAATTAACCCTTTCTTTTCTAACCTAGTCAAGACTCTTGTTACGGTTTCTCGCGCCAGCCCACTTAAACTACTTAATTCTCGGTGAGGCAAATTCGGAATTTCTGTTCCTGTGAGCGATCGCTTGCCCTGCCCTTCTGCTAAAAATAACAAAGTGTCTGCTACCCGCGATTGGCTATCAGATTCTCGCAACCGTAGACGACGATTTACTTGCCGCAAGCGCCTAGCCATCAACTTGGATAATCTTACCCCTGCCAAGGGTTCTATTTGGAGTAACTTGACAAAATCTTGAGATGGTAGACTGCCGATAACTGTAGGAGTAAGAGTAATCACATCGGTAGAACGAGGCACTTCATCTAAAGCTGCCATTTCACCAAATAATTCGCCTTTACCCAGAATATTCAGAGTTACTTCTTTACCTTCCAAATTATAAGTACGAATTTTTACCCAACCCTCAAAGATGAAATATACAGAACCACCCCAGTCATTTTCCAACAAAATCACTTGATTTGCTGGGTGTGTTCGAGTCACCAGATGGATAAGGGCTGCTTCCACAGCTGATTCGGGCAACCCTTGAAAAAAGGGAGCGGTTCTAATCCACGGATGAATAGGTTCTTCTTGCAAGCTATATCGGTCTCCCATTACGGCATCTTCATTAAAGGTATTACACACAAAACAAACAACAGAGCTAATTTCAGCCTAAGCCATCAAGGCCAAGACTTTTTTCAATACAGACTTCAGCCCAGTAAACAAAATCACAATAAAAGCATTTGTAAGAACCGTCTCACTGACGCAGTTTAAATAGAGTAAAACTTTTGTAAGTAATGTCTAAGTGCCTCTGGGAGAAGTTTGAAAACCTAGCTGCATTGCAAAAATATTTACTAAAAAATTTAGGCAAACCACATTAATGATACTCAACCTAGTTAATTTTTGCTAACGGAAAATCTTCGGAAAATTGATCATTCCCTACATCCCCATACTCTTAAACCCTAAAACCAAGTTTCCCAGACATCTCCTCAAAAACCTACACCTGTTAGTCCCAATGTCAACCACTAACCTTTGTGCGTAGGTCATCCAAATTATTTTTGTGTTCTAGCTAACTTGCCATTCCTATACTCCTTAGCTAGATTAATGGCGCATGTGGATGTAAAGTGGAGGGAATTTGCCTTATTGATGTGGTGTCTGTGATCAGATGCCAGTTGCTTCCAGACTCCTGGCCGATTTGTTGCATTTTTTTATGTTTTTGATTGTGAAGTCCCAG
This sequence comes from Nostoc cycadae WK-1, assembly GCF_002897135.1. NCBI lineage: Bacteria > Bacillati > Cyanobacteriota > Cyanophyceae > Nostocales > Nostocaceae > Nostoc > Nostoc cycadae. The sequence continues at coordinate 128,666 of NZ_DF978421.1, forward strand.
AAGCTGTAACATCGCCTGTAGGGTAAAAGAGCAAAATGCATAGTCAACCAATTGGCTGACAATTAGGGAATATTTTTGTATCCTGGTACTTCAATTAGCACTCCAGCTAATTACCTTGATGCCTAGTTATCATAAATTGCCGTCAGAAGTCTGAGGGGCAGTTGCTACCGTTCTTAACTTTGATAAGCGTCAATTTCTCACCCAAGTTAAAATCCAGTTCTAGCTAAGGTAATTCAAAGTGACTTCCCGCGCTGATGAAATTCAAAAACTGATCGCAGATATTGATAACTTACTCACTAACAATGGTAAGCGACTGCCGAAGTTGCTGTCTGGTCAAGCGCCAGAAGCCAGAGAGGTTTTAGAACGAGTTCGCAACTTCCTGGTGAATTTAAAAGAAACAGAAGATTTACAAGGCTATCTTCCTCAGCCAACGGGACAGATGCAAACATCACCTTTGTTGGCAAAATTTGCTGAACAAGTAAATCACCCATCTTCAAGAGAGTTATCTTCATCTGAGTCAGCAGAAAATAGTGTTCTGAGTAGCCAATTCAAAAGTGAATTGGCGATATTAATTCAGCCACTCCAAGCAGAATTAACAGCGCTATTGCAAGAACGCTCGACCCTGATGCAGGAAATTAGACAGTTGGAGCAGAGGCGACTGCAAAATTACTCTTTAAGTCAACAGTTAGCGAATCAAGAACAAATTATTGGGGAATTTTTACAGGTACTAATGAGTCGCCTTGTTCCTACTGTCGCACCGCATATCAACTCGAATATGGCGAATGAGTTGAATGCTGTTAGTTCAAGTCAGCACAACATTATAGAACGAACAGCTGCTACGGGTGTGTCTGCATTAGAATCTTCAACACAGGTAGAACGGTTAACTCAGTTTGCTAAAGAATTAGACCAACGTTTACTGTCTTTAGATGGAACGGTGAATGTTGTTTTTGACGCACTACAACGTAATATTAATACTTATCATGAATCCTTGTCGCAAGCACTGGCGAGAATGCACAGTACAGGCTTGCAAGGGGAACAGTTGCTGGTGAGTTTCTTGAATAATTGGACTCAGCAATTGCAGCAACTTCCTACCACAATTCCCGCGGCGGTGGTTCAGGAAACATCAGGGCGATCGCCATTCCCAACGAAAGAAGATGCTGTTACTGTAGAAACTACCCCACCCGCTATTACCAAGATAGAAGCCACAAATCCAGCATTAGAATTACCACAGCCAGAAGTCGAATTTGCATCTGATGTGGCAACTAACGATTTGGATGCCATGCTGTTAGAACTCACAGGTATTGTGAATCAAACTGGGGATAATTCGACAACGCCTCTGGAATTGGAAGGGTTGGATGAATGGGATCAATTGGCGGATGATACTCCACAACAACCATTAAATTCGCCATCACTCCTACCTACTTCCGCTTGGGAACAGGGAACAGGGAATAGAGAACAGACCCCACAATCATTAAATTCGCCATCACTCTTACCTACTCCCGAAGCTGTCACTCCTCCCCCAGAACTTTTAGAGATATTCAGTGACTCAGCACCAGAGAAGATGGAGTTGACTGATACTGATGAGGTAGATCAGCTTTACGCCAGTTTATTTAATATTAGTCCTGTCACTCAACCGAGTGTTGAGCCTAAGCCAGAGGAACCAACACCGGATTTTTCCGCAAATATTATTGACACCGCACCTCTCAGCACTCCTGTAAAAGAACCAGAAACATCTCTAGGTGTCACAGCAGATTTTGCCGCATTAAATACTAGTGATAACCCTCCACTAACACCGTTATTTGATGGGAATGTTGGCTTACCGGAGTCGATATTCACTCAGTCAGATGCAGGGTTGTTTGAACCGAGTTCCACTCCACCGCCAAACATACCAACTGATTCGCTGCAATTTATTGATTTATCATCAGATTTCCAACAAAAATTATTTTTTGAGGAAGAGCCGGAATTATTCAGCGCTACACTCAGTTATTCTCCTTCCCTACGTGAAAATATTCCAGTTCAGCCAGAGCATACTGATACGATTACTTCTTTAAGTGAACTGTTCGCCGAGGCGAGTAGTGAAGAGAATTTATGGACTGGTTTATCACCCGCAGAAATCGCACTAACTTTGGATGAAGCAACTCCAGAAATTGCAGATACCTCTGATGCGGAACCCCAGGAGAATTTATCAGATATATATATTGCGGCTTCCCCCCAGGAGAATTTGCTTGCGCCAGAGGTAATGCAATCGGCAAATTTACCGGAGATTTCTTTGAATGAATCACAGTTGCAGCAATTAAATCAAGATTTAGCTAATTTTGATGAGTTGCTCAACTATCAGTCAGCGGATGTCTACAGTCTGGCAGAGAGCGAACCACCAGATGTTACTTTTCCTCATCCGCAAACAGTAGACCACACGCCAAATGTGGCTTTTTCGCGTCCGGCTGTACCACCAATTGCACCTATATCATTGCCACAAACACAAGCTGATTTAAACTTTAGTCCCGCCAACGAAAAAAAAAAGGAAGCCGCAACTGGTTCTATTTCTCCCAGCCAGATAGAACTGACCGTCGATGTGCATAACTCGGTATGGTATCTAGGTATTGATTTGGGAACAACGGGTATTTCTGCGGCTTTGTTAAATCGCTCCCAGTCGGTGGTGTATCCTATTTACTGGTCAGCAGAAAATATTCCAGGTGCGACTTCTTTTCAACATTCATTTCGTTTACCTGCGGAAGTTTATCTCCCGAATGCTTCAGTTTCAAGTGGTGGAACTAATGTCAAGAGTAGTCAATGTTCCGCACAGTTAAAGCCTTATTTACAAGTGGCGATTCCCTACAAAAATGAAGAGCAAAAATGGGAACCTGTGCTGCAATTCAATGAGTTTTCGGCAGGGCCATTAATTTGGGTGGTACGATCGCTCTCTAAGTTACTTTTAACATTAAAATCCGATCGCCAAAGCACAACTCAAGGTTTAGTAGCTATGGCTGTGGGGATTAATCAGCCAACTTTCCACACAATTGTTGGTAAAATCGCTGGTGTTATCTGCACTTGTCCTTCTAGTTGGTCAGAACAATATAGATTTAATGTGCGGGAAGCTTTGCTGACGAGCAAACTGATTCAACATCCCCAGCAAGTATTTTTTGTAGAAGAAGCGATCGCCAGTTTAATTAGTTTATTCGATCAAAGTCACGGCGAAATCATTCAAGTGAGCGATCGCACTGGTTTACAACCTGTTCAAACCACAGAATCTTTGCTCGGCAATACTTTGGTGATTAATATTGGCGCAACCGCCACCGAAATGGCTTTGGTTGATGTCCCAGAACATCTGCTGCAATTAGCGCACCAAGATTTTATGCTGCACAGTTTTCCTTATGCGAGTAAGGGAATAGAACAAGATATTATTTGTCAGTTGCTAATTCCGCCGAAATATCGGCAATCACGCAAAGATATTGCAGATAGTGGTCAAAATAATACTAGTAGCTCTTGGCATTGGCAACCAGCTTTCCCCGATATCGACAAAATGCAGTGGCAAAGTTTGGGGTTAGATAAATTTGATTTACCACGAGCCGGAGAGCCAGATATTGGTGTGCGAATTCGCTTACAACAGCGCCTAGAAAGTTCAATATTAGGACAAGCTGCTCTCGAAGCTGCTCTCGCATTAAAGTTAATTTTGCAACACCAGGAGAATTTTACCCTGGATTTGGCAGACCAACAGTGGCAACTACAAAGACGGGACTTAGAAAATCAGGTGTTTGTCCCCTTTGTGCGACGACTGAACCGAGAACTGAATAAATTGCTAGTCGCGCGGGGTATCCCCACCGAAGCAATTAATCAAGCTATCTTGACTGGTGGAGTTGCATCATTAGGAGTTGTGCATCATTGGCTCAAGCAAAAACTCCCCAACGCCAAGATTATGCAAGATGCTTATTTAGGGGAAAATGGCGCACCGAATTGCAGCCGAGTTGCATTAGGTTTAGCAATGTTACCTTTGCATCCCCAAATTTTAGAAGAACCGAGACAACAGTATACCGACTATTTTCTGTTTACAGAATTGCTGCGGCTGTTACCAGAGCGAAGTTTATCCTTTAACGAAGTACTGCAATTGTTTGAGGGAAGGGGAATTAATACAAGTATTTGTCAGCAAAGATTATTGGCATTTTTAGAAGGAGAATTACCTGCGGGTTTGATTCCATCGCCACCTGAGTCAGCATGGTTAACCCAGAATTCATCTCAGAATTTAGATTATCAGGCGATCGCAACTGCACCCCTATTTGAAAAGCAAGGTAATCTCAGCTATCGTCCTAACTCTCAGCAATTGTCTGCTTTGCGACGCTATTTAGCAGCAGTGAAAACTAGTACACAGCAATCTTTAGAGGAACCATACACAGTTAACTTTGTTAATGTTCCTATGTAGGGTTTGCTGAAAAAGTGATCTGTGAGGACAGGGAACAGGGAACAGTTTCAGCTATCTGAATCTTGCCAAGTTTGCTAATCTATCAAAAATATCCCTTTTCTGTCACTTTCCAGAATAAGCAAGTAGTTCAGGAGCAAAATCATCCAGAAACATAACAGGGTTTAAACTGATTCATTGCGGCAATTAAATGCTTGAATCCCCGCAATAAATGTGAATTAGGGAAAATACTGAACCAGGGATAAATTAACCAACATAGTAAAAATGGTTGGGTAATGAGACGCAGATTATTTAAAGTATTTTTCCATTTTATGGTGAGTGCTTACATAGCATAAACTGTGTAGGTTTATTCAATAAGTTTTAATTAGGCAGTTTCCCGAAGAAAGCACAAATTTTGTTGCCTTTATACCAACAATTTAACCCCTAGATAGATAAAAATTTGTATGCTGAAGTTAACAGGTCTTAATAGTTCTTTTTAAAGATTGTGCAGGAAGATTTTAGATTAATTGTCGATTTAGTACTAGTTTTGGGAGTCGCAGCCTGTGGGGGACTGTTGGCATCCCTTTTAAAACAACCCGTGCTACTGGGTTATCTCATCGGGGGAATGGTTGTTGGGCCTGCGGGGCTAGGGCTGATTAAAGAGGTTATTCAAGTAGAAACTTTAGCGCAGTTCGGGGTAGCCTTTCTCTTATTTGCCTTGGGCGTAGAATTTTCTTTTGCTGAATTAAAAAAAGTAAAAGCGATCGCTCTTGGTGGAGGTGGACTACAAATCGCCTTGACAATCTTAGTCACAGTGCTGGTGTGTGGCGTAACGGGAGCTTGGGGCAGTTTACCCGCTAAAGGTGTATTCTTAGGGTCAATTCTTTCCTTATCTTCCACCGCCGTTGTCCTCAAGTGCTTGATGGAGCGTAACGAGACAGAAACGCCCCACGGACAGGTAATGTTGGGGATTTTGGTAGTGCAGGACTTGGCTTTAGGGCTAATGCTGGCGGTTTTACCTGCACTGCACGCACCAGCAGAAGTAATTGGTGTAGCTGTACTCACAGCCCTGGTACGGATTGGTTTATTTGCTGCTGGGGCTGTCGTGGCGGGGATTTGGCTCATACCGCCATTGTTGCGACTGTTAGCCCGCACGGAAAGCAGAGAATTATTTTTACTAGGTGTTGTAGCCCTATGCTTAGGTATTGCTCTGTTAACAGAGTATCTGGGCTTGTCAATTGAAATGGGGGCCTTTGTCGCCGGCTTGATGATTTCTGAGGTGGAATACGCCGACCAAACCCTAACTTACGTAGAACCGCTACGAGATATTTTTGCCAGTTTGTTCTTCGCGGCCATTGGGATGCTGATTGACCCGATGTTTTTGTGGCAGAATCTGGAATTAATTTTAGGTTTAGTGGCGTTGGTGTTTGTCGGTAAGTTTTTGATTATTACGCCCTTAGTCAAACTGTTCCGTTACCCATTGAAAACAGCCTTAATTGCTGGTTTAGGACTGGCACAAATTGGGGAATTTTCCTTTGTACTAGCCAGTGAAGGACAAGTATTAGGTTTAGTATCCCGACGGATATATTTATTAATTTTAGGAACTACAGCAGTTACCCTGATTTTGACTCCTTTTGTACTGCGGCTACTACCATTGTTATTTAATTTTGCCGAATCTATGCCTTGGCTAAAACCCTATTTAGCGGGAGAAGGTGAAGCGCGGGATGTATCGGAAGAATTACCGATAAAAGACCATATAGTTGTTTGTGGCTATGGGCGTGTAGGTAAGAATTTGGTCAAGTTATTGCAACAGCATGACTTACCTGTAGTAGTTATTGACCAATCAGAAAGTCGAATTCAGCAGTTACGAGATGCAGGAGTGCCTTATGTTTACGGTAACTGCGTGAGTTTTCACGTTCTGGAAACCGCAGGTGTCAATCATGCTAAAGGAATGGCGATCGCACTTCCTGACCCCATGAGTACACGCCTCAGCCTGAAACGTGCTTTGGAATTACATCCAGAATTAAATTTGGTTGTCCGCGCCACCCAAGATAAAAATATTGAAGTGCTTTATCAATTAGGGGCGAGGGAAGTAGTTCAGCCAGAATTTGAAGCCAGTTTAGAAATGGCAACTTATTTATTAAATGACTTGGGCTTCTCGCAATTTGTGGTGCAACGGGAAATGCAGCAAATCCGTAACGATCATTACTTGGATTTGCGCCCAGAGCGTTCTGCTTCAGAGGTTTCCCGTGATTTACGCCAAGCAACCCGCGATTTAAATCGGCGCTGGTATGCAATACCATCTACTTCACCTCTCATTGGGATGAGCTTAGAAGAAGCAGATATGCGTTACTTAACAGGGGTAAGCTTGATGGCGATTCGCCGCGCTAACGGCAATGAAATCGACTATCCTAATAATCAAACTAAATTAGAGGAAGGCGATCGCCTATTAGTTGTCGGTGCATCTGAGGAACTAGCAGCCTTAGAAGAATTTGCTCAAGGTAAGATAGCTGTTCCAGGAGAAAATAGCGCTTGCCAATGGATAGCTGTCGAGGCTGATTCCCCTGTGGAAAATAAAACCTTGGCTGACTTGAAAAATCATGAGCAATCAGTGAAGGTGCAAGCACTACGGCGGGATGGTAAGTTTATTCGCCGCCCTGATGACAAAACAGACCTCAGAGTTGGCGACCAATTATTATTATGTGGGAGCTTACCCAGTTTGAATCAACTACAATCTTTATTTGCCGCAGCCAACAAAGTGCCTTTATCTATACCCATCGCCAAAGCCAATGAAGCACAAACGCTCAAAGAGTTTCTGCCTTGAAAGTGCTGTTAGCGGTAGCGGGGCGTTCAGCCCGTGCTGAGTAAAAATACTAGTCTCCAACCCTAGCCCCTCTTTCATAAGAGGATTAACCTTTGGGTTTGAAGTAGGCGATCGCTTGTTTCCAAATGGTTGTTTGCTGGTTGTTTTCATCGGCAATACAAACACAACCGGGGTCTTGCCATAAAACCTTACCTGTTAACAGGTCGCCTGTCACCAGTTTGAATTCAACTACTGCGGCTTGTTTAATCAGGTTCTGCACTTGCCGAATGCTTGGTAGTGACGTATCAAAATCAGTTGTCGCCATGTTTGATGATGGTTTATGCACAATAAAAAATGTTTTCTGTAAGGAGTTGTAAAGTATGAATGATCGATTATGAAGGATAAAATTTCATACTAGCCTGCGGCAAGCCACCCAAAGGGTGTCTACATACTTCACACTTCATACTTTCCTAATCATTGATAATTCATCATTGGAAAAATGGCAATCGAATTTACTAAGTATCACGGTCTAGGAAACGACTTTATTTTAATTGACAATCGCGCGTCAGCCTCACCATTACTAACACCAGAGAAAGCAATTGAGTGGTGCGATCGCCATTTTGGTATTGGTGCAGATGGTGTGATTTTTGCTTTACCCGGAAAAAACGGTGCTGACTACACCATGCGGATTTTTAATTCCGATGGTTCAGAACCGGAAATGTGTGGTAATGGTATTCGCTGTTTAGCCGCATTTCTCGCCGATTTAGAAGGTATATCCCGCACTCAAGATAAATATCATATTCATACCTTGGCGGGTACAATTACACCCCAGCTAACACCGGATGGTCAAATCAAGGTAGATATGGGTTTACCTCGGCTACTCGCTGGCGAAATCCCGACTACCTTGGGTGCGGCTGATGCCAAAGTGATTAATCAACCTCTAGAAGTCGATGGACAAACTTGGGAAGTCACTTGTGTGAGTATGGGTAATCCCCACTGCATCACTTTTGTTGAAGATGTCGCCGCGATTCCCTTAGAAACCATCGGCCCGAAATTTGAACATCATCCAGTGTTTCCCCAAAGAACCAACACCGAATTTATTCAAGTGGTGAGTCGTGACTACCTGAAAATGCGGGTATGGGAAAGAGGCGCAGGAATTACATTAGCTTGTGGTACAGGTGCTTGTGCTTCTTTAGTCGCTGGCGTGTTAACTGGCAAATGCGATCGCTTGGCTACTGTAGAATTACCAGGAGGTTGCTTAGAAATTGAATGGTCAGAAATAGACCAACGAATTTATATGACTGGCCCTGCTGATCGAGTGTTTAAAGGTACTGCTTGAAGAAGTTAGCAGTTATACAATTTTGGACTTTAAATTGTAGATTTTGGATTGTCACATATCTTGCACCTAGCCCCGACGAATGGAATTCGCGGCTAGAAAAACAAAGTCCGCCTAGCCTGCGGCAACAGCAAAGCTGAACACGGACTAAGTTAAAATCAAGAGTTTTTTATCAATCCAAAATCCAAAATCCAAAATCTAAAATTGCTTGGCTGCTTTCATAGACAAACTAATTCGTTTTAATTTCTCGTTCACTTCCAAGACTCTCACTTTGACAACTTGTCCCACCTTAACTATGAGTTTAGGGTCTTCGACAAATCTATCGGCGAGTTGGGAAATATGCACCAAACCATCTTGATGTACACCGATATCCACAAATGCGCCAAAATTGGCAACATTGGTCACAATTCCTTCTAATTCCATCCCAATTTGTAAATCTTTAATTTCTTTGATGCCTTCTTGAAAGGTGGCATACTTAAATTCGGCGCGGGGGTCTCGACCGGGTTTTTCCAGTTCGCTGAGGATGTCTCGTAATGTTGGTTCACCAATATTATCGGTGGTATATTTTCTGATATCGACTTTTTTGAGTTTTTCCGCAACTTGGATCACTTGATTTAATGGTACTTTTAGGTCAGATGCGATCGCCTCTACAACTGAGTAACTTTCAGGATGCACAGCAGTATTGTCTAAAGGATGCTCACCATTACGAATCCGCAAAAATCCCGCTGCTTGTTCAAAGGCTTTCGGCCCTAATTTCGGTACTTTCAAAAGTTGACGGCGATTTTTAAACGCTCCATTTTGATTGCGGTAGGTGACAATATTATTAGCCACTGCGGCTGTAATGCCAGACACAAAAGTTAAAAGTTCTTTAGAAGCCGTATTTAAATCTACACCCACAAAGTTGACGCAGCTTTCTACAGTGTCATCTAGCTTCTTTTTCAACAGTTTTTGATCAACATCGTGCTGATATTGTCCCACGCCAATCGATTTGGGATCAATTTTGACTAATTCCGCTAAAGGGTCTTGTAAACGGCGACCGATACTAATCGCACCCCGCACTGTCACATCTAAATCAGGAAACTCTTCTAAAGCTACTTTACTAGCAGAATATATGGATGCACCAGATTCATTCACCATCACCTTAATTGGTTTACGGTCGAGAGTTTGTAATACTTGCGCTACAAATTCATCAGTTTCTCGCGAAGCTGTTCCGTTACCAATAGCAATTAGCTCGATTTGATATTTTTCAAGCAAATTTTTAATCGTTTGTGCAGCTTTAGTGCGTTGTTCTGCTGCTTGGTGGGGAAAAACAGCTTGATATTCGAGAAATTTGCCTGTTTCATCTAAAACAGCTACTTTACATCCAGTTCTAAATCCCGGATCAATTGCCAAAGTGGGTTTCATTCCCGCTGGTGCAGACAACAATAACTCGCGCAGATTAGTTTCAAATGTTTTGATTGATTCTATATCTGCATAAACTTTTTTGGTAGAAATTACTTCTCCAGTGAGAGAGGTTTTCATCAGACGGTTGAAAGCATCTTTCAGCATCAGCTGGTAGAAATCCCGAATTGCACGAACTTTTGTGTGAATTACCTGAGATTCGAGATAACCAAGCACATAATCTTCATCAAAGTTAATATCAAAGTTTAATACTCCCTCAGCTTCACCACGACACAATGCCAACATATTGTGGGGAGCAATATTTTTGACTTTGATTTGATAATTCCGGTACATTTCAAATTTGGTTGTACCTTCAGGATAATCATCTTTAATCTGAGAAACAAAAACTCCTGCTTCTAAGAGGTAGTCACGCAAATAAGCACGGAGTTCTGCTTTTTCTGCTATTGCTTCTGCGAGAATATCTGCTGCACCTTTGAGCGCTTCATCTGCTGTTTTTACGCCTTTCTCTTGAGAAATATACTTGCTGGCTTCTGCTTCTAAAGATGCAGCTACACCATTTTTAATATTCAGCGATTTAATAAACTCTGCCAGCGGTTCTAATCCTTTTTCTTTCGCAACTGTGGCACGAGTACGGCGCTTTGGTCGATATGGTAAGTATAAATCCTCAAGCTCTGTTTTTTGTTGACAAGAGATAATTTGCGTTTTCAACTCATCAGTGAGTTTACCTTGGTCGGCGATCGCATTTAAAATGACTGATTTTCTGGCTTCTATTTCTGTTAAGTAATTATACTTATCAAATAAATCCCGCAATTGCACTTCATTCATTTCTCCAGTGCGCTCTTTGCGGTAACGTGCAATAAAAGGAACTGTCGCACCCTCTGCCAAAAGTTCCAGCGCGTTCTGCACCTGATAAGGTTTAAGGTCTAGTTCAGTTGCTAATAGTTGAGGAATGTTTAGCATTGGGTATCTAATGGGAAAACGTTACTTCTTAAGGTAATATCGTAGATCGTTATTATAGTGACAGCGCTGAGTGTTAAACTTATTTACTGGATAATTACGGAATTGTGACTTGCTGATTGTTTATTTCTTTAGAGGATTGTGAAGACACATCTTTAGATATAAGATTGACAGCAATGATTATAAAAAAAATATAAATTAAAACTTCTCAGTTCTTAGCATTTTACGTTAGGAGAAGAATGGCAATGCCCTTGTTTTTTTTAATTCCTCTGTTTACTGGTTTAGCAACTGGTTACTTATCCAAAAAATGTAGTGATGAATTAGCTTACCTGACTGGTATATTTACAATCATCAGTCTAGTCGTGAGTTTAGTTTTAGCACCTTGGCAAATCCAGCTATTGCTACTGGTTTTTGTGGTTATTACTACTAATAAACTTTTACGAGATAATGATAAAAAATATACCCAAGCCAGTAAAAAGTAACTGGAAATAATTTAAAGAATAGGACAGATGCGATCGCAACTAATTCTGTAAAATGATGAACTACAAGCGATCGCTGTCTCTTAGTCAAAAATTCATCCCTAAAAATTTACACATCTTGTATTGGGATAATCTAATAACTCTTGAAGGTAGTTTTCTCACCATTACCAACTATACCCAGAATATTCAACCGAGAAAGTTTTAAATTGTCAATAGCACGGCTAAGAACTAAGGACTGGGTTTTACCAATTTTTGCGACTATTAAAATACCGTCTGTGTTTGGTGCAAGCAAACTAACATCAGCCAGCCCCACTAGAGGAGGTACATCATAAATTACCAAGTCAAAAGAATTATGAAACTCAGTCATCAGTCGCTTCATTTTCTCTGAAGATAACAATTTTGTAGCATCTGGTGGTACTGGCCCAGAGGTAATTACAGATAATTGACTCAACGTAGATATTTCCTGAATAGCTTCTCCTACTGGTAAATTGGTCGAAATTAAATTACTTAAACCCCACAGATTACTTAAATTTGATAAAGTATGGATTGTTGGTCTGCGAAGATCAGCATCTACTAGTAGTACTTTTTGACCCATTGCTGTAGCTATTTGAGCCAAATTAAAAGCAACGGTAGATTTCCCATCACCAGGCATAGATGAAGTAATAATAATTGAACGGATTGGGTGATCAGAATTGAGAAGCTGAATATTTGTATAAAGCACCCGTAAAGATTCTAAAAAATTTGTAGTGTAGTTACTATTCTCGTGAACTCTGTCAACATTTAAATTAGGTAGAAATTCAGAGAAGTACTTTGGTAAATTGAGCAAAGGAAGATTTTGAGGAAACAGTGAGTTATCTTGCTCAGTCTGAATTTGCTTTTCAAAAGGTATACTACCTAATAATGGTAATTTTACTTTTTCCTTTAAATCTTTAATACTATTGTATGTACTGTCCAACTTTTCTAGTAGCAAAGCAACACCAATACCTATCAGAATACTGGCGGCCAATCCCGATAAGAGGTTCTTTTTTAAACTAGATGAAGTAGCAGGAAATCCTGGTTTAACTGGTGCTTGAACTAACTCCCAACTAAATTCTGTTTGAGATTTCTGAATTTGCAAAGTTTCACGAGTAGACAAAAAACGATTAAGACTTTCAACAGCAACTTGTAATTTCCTTTGTAAATCTGTATATTGACGCGACAAAATAGGTAGCTGTTTACGTTTTTGCTGCAATTCCTGTTCTCTTTTTGCCAGTGTCAGACTCTGTACTTCTAAAATTCTAATTCCAGTTGCTATCTCAGCACGTTTAGTATCTAAAAAGCGCTTGGCTTCTTGGTCAATTAAAGGCAACAAACTGTCTCGCCTTTCTTTCAAAGATTGGAGCGTGGGATTATTTAATTGGAACCGAGTAGAATCCGCAGCTACCTGAGCATCTAATTGATTTTTTTGAATGATTAGCTGTTGATATAAATTTGCAGTGTTCAGTGCTGCTTTGGCACCATCTGGCTGTTGAAGTAGGTTTAAATTAGCACGAGCTTGTGCCAACTGAAAATTAATTGTTTGCTTTTGTGCATTTAAGGTTGCTGTTTCGGCATCGAGTGCTTTTGTTTCAGTTTCTGGATCATTAAGATTGTATATTTGTTTGAGAGTTTGCAGTTGTTGTTGTAGCTGATCAACACGACTTTGGGAAATTTTTAGCTGTTTTTCAACAAATTGAAGTCCTTGTCCTATTTTAGTTTGTCGTTTTTCTTTACTATATTCTAGGTAAGATTGAGCAGTTTTATCTAAAACCAGTTTAACTTTATCTGGATCGTTATCTCGATAACTTACTTGTATAATTTTTGTTTTACCTAACTGAACAACATTTAAAGAATTGGCTAAAAAATCATAACTGATATCTGGATAGGCAACTTGCACGCGTTTAATTACATCTCCCAAAATTACAGGACTCTTAAGAATCTGAATTTGGCTATCATAATCTAGACTAGATTGATTTGAATTAGGATTAGCATCCTTAATCACATCAACAGTTTTGCTATCGTCACTGACTGGTTCTACTAAAATCTGAAAATTTGCTTCATATTCTGGCTTTGTCGGGTTCAGTGTTAAACCGATAACAATACTGACCATCGCAGCAGTAGCAACTCCAGCAATAGTTAGCCATCTTCGCTGTAAAATATCTAAAACTTCTTGAAGGTTCCAACCACCTTCTGATTCTTCAGCCCACGGCAGAGGTTGATTTGATAAAAATTGATGTTCAGGGTTGCTATTATGTCCGGAGGAGGAGTGTTGTGAAGGATGATTGTCCATTATTTATAAATACTTGGTAGTCAACCATACTAGATTTATTTATAACAATTTTTTAGATTGAGTTTCTATAGCAGCCATAATGACTTAATGAGAGTTTTTGCAAAAATTTATACGACTTGTAAGACTATTACTTAAACAATACTGGATCTAAAAGTAATTTTTAATACAACTAAATCTAAAGAAAAAATATTGTTGTTACAGAAAAATAATTTTATATTTATACTAGAGTATAATTAGTTTATACTGAAGTTATAAATTTATTTTAAGTTTATCAAAGGTTTAATATACCTACACAAAATAAATTTTTTTATAATATTTTTTACATTTATTTAGATAGAATTAGTATGTTAAAAATTATATCAAAATAGTCATTTTGAATTAACCATTTTTTCCCTTCTAGTCGAGGAGTACTTATAAATAAAAAAATACTTAATCATCTTTAGATGGAATCTGTAAATTACAGATTCATATAGTTGTGAATAGGAATAAACCAGTAACCTAATTTACGAAACTTCAACATATATATTTTCCCTAAACTACTGATTTCTTCAATAATAATTATTTTTTTATAAAGAAAAATTAGTGACATATTAAACTCTTAATAAGAGTCTGAGAAAATCCTAGTTCACCAATTAGTTCTTGATTAGGAGCAGGAAGTTTAATATACTACATAAGAACTAGTACTTAAATAAAAATATACTGTATGAAGATATTGTATAAAGCTACTTGCTCAAAATAAATTTTTGATAAAGCTTATGAGTTAACTTTGAAACATGATATTTTACTATTTAAGATCATAATTAGTGATTGTATGTAATTTGGGAAAAGTGAATACAGTCACTAATAAACAATAAAATTAGTAAAAGCTAAAATCTTATAAACATTAAGTTTCATACTAGGAGGTAAATCAGATTTCTACTATAGGAAGTAAAATTCCCAAATTTTATTTAAATGATCAATCTGTATGAGCTAAGAACTCGCTCGAAAAAAGTTTTATGTTTAAATAAAACTTATTGTGAATTTTGTGTTTCCCTGTTTAAGAAATTTTATTATACATAATCAAGAGTACACTTACCTATGTGGTGAATATTTCCTAGCTCTCGGAATTACACGAGTAAGGTTTAGGGAAATTTTACAGAGTATGTGATTCTCATGCCAGGCTTTCAGCAAACTAAAAACTGGTATGAACAACTAGTATTAAATTGTATAGATTAATGACTTAAGAGCTTTAGTGGTTCAGTTATATTTCCCTATAAATCTCTAAATTCTTAAGTAGGATAGCGCCGATGAGACTCAATGAATGGATGAACCAAAAATTTTTACAATCCATTTCTACTCGGTTAGAAGAAGAAAGCGAGAATTCTTTAAAAGTCCAGCAATCTATTAAATTGTCTGTAGTTACCCAATATTTTCCCCCAGACTATGCTGCTACCGGACAGTTAATTGAGGAATTAGTAAAACAGTTAGGACAGCAAGGAGTAGATGTAGAAGTTTTTACTAGTCAACCAGGGTATGCGTTTAACTCAGCAGCAGCTCCATCAGTTGAGAAATTAGAACGCCTCCGAGTTCAGCGCTCTAGGACTGCTCAACTTTGGCCAGGAAGAATTCGCGGCAAAGCTATTAATGGTGTGCTATACACTTTACGCGCCTTATTGTACATGTTGAGAGCTTGGCGGCGTAACAATGTGATGTTAGTTACAACAGCCCCACCATTTTTGCCATTATTAGGATATTTAGGATATTTGTTATTTAGGCTTCCCTATGTCTGCATAATATATGATCTTTATCCTGATATTGCGATCGCGCTAGGAGTAGTTTCCAAGAGTCATTGGCTAGTTAGAATGTGGCGTAAAATTAACCAACAAGTTTGGTTAAATGCAAAGGGAATTATTGTTTTAAGCCCAGCAATGAAACAACGGGTATTAGTTCATTGCCCGCAAATCAGCGATAAGATTTCTGTTATTCATAGTTGGGCTAATCCAGATTTAATTGTTCCAATTGCTAAACAAGAAAACTGGTTTGCATGGAAGCATAACCTTGTGCAAAAATTTACAGTTCTCTATTCTGGCAACATGGGGCGCTGCCATGATATTGAAACCATGTTAGAAGCAGCCAAAGAACTACAAGATGAACCAATTCAGTTTGTCTGTATTGGTGGTGGCGCAAAGCGAGAAGAATTAATAAAGGAAGTAACCCGCTTAGGTTTGAGAAACTTTACATTTCTGCCATATCAAGATAAACAAGTACTTCCATATTCTTTAACAGCCTGTGATTTGTCCTTTGTAAGTGTAGATGAAACTACAGAAGGTTTGGTTGTTCCTAGTAAGCTTTACTCTGCCTTAGCAACCGGGAGGCCTATAGCGGTCATTTGTTCTCCCTACTCTTATCTAAGACAGTTGATTGCAGAAGCTAACTGTGGTGCAACTTTTGACAATGGAGATGGACACGGACTAGCTCAGTTTATTCGCTTACTGAGCCGTGATCCACAATTAGGAGAACGGATGGGAAAAGCTGGTCGTCAATATTTGCGATCGCATTTCACACCTAAGTTAATCTCTCAACAGTACTTGGATGTTTTACAGCAAGCAATAGCCTCTGATGAAGTGATCTCTGTGTCTCAAATGCAGACAAAATAAACTTTAAGGGGATATTCATTTTATCCTAGAAAAATATTAGTTTAGTGTTTTGTTTCAACAATGCAATCTTGATAATTTATTAAAGCTCTGTTGATAATGAACTCACTAATACTAAGTATCTATATTTTTATGGTAGGAGGAACATAATATTTAAAAGCTGACTCTAATTAATCTATCTAAATAGACTATAACTAGACTAAAATAGATTATTTAGCAATAACCAGCTGAATCAATTGTTAAAACAAGTATTATAACTAAATTAGTAGTCAAATTGGTAAATATTTAGGAGATGGGCTTCGATGGTCATTTTGATCTCAGTTCCTCCAAATAAACCTTCCGTACTTATCTATTTGATAGTTCATCAATGTGGGAGGCAAAATTGCAGAGAAGGTGTGACCGAAATCGGAAGCGTTCAAAAAGAAGGGCGATTTACTGCCCAATTCACAGTTGCTATATAGATAGCGTCAGTCAGAAATATCAAATATTTGCTGAAAACCCAGGTCAATTGCAGCAACGAGGTGTGGGTAGGCGTAATGCTCTAATGCTAATTGCCAGCCACACGACAGTTGCCATAGAAGGAGAATGGCTAGAAGCTTTTTGGTGTGAAGAATGCCAGCAGACAAAATGGTATCATGTACAAAAATCTGGCGATCGCACCTATAAACTTTCACTAGCCCCACAAGAACTTTGGCAGCAAGCAACAGGAGTGATAAATCCAAATGGAAATCCTTCTGTTGGAGAGTTTACTCGTAGACAATCAAGACTAGTTGGTTATCACGGTATGAAAGATTTCCAGTTTGTAGGTTAACTATTACAGATTAAGATACTAAATATATACTATGAGTAGTCAAGATATAGCTTCTAAACAAGAGCTAGTACTGGAAGCTGGAAAAGTGGAGCGACAGTATTGGCAAGACTTGTGGCGCTATCGCGAACTATTATATTTTCTTGCCTGGCGTGATATTTTGGTGCGGTATAAGCAAACTGTGGTTGGTTTAGCGTGGGCGTTAATCCGACCATTTTTGACTATGGTTGTATTTACTGTAGTGTTTGGCAATTTAGCAAAATTACCCTCATCAGCACCTTATCCAATCCTTGTGTTTGCGGCAATGTTACCTTGGCAATTTTTTGCCAATTCCCTTAGCGACTGTAGCAACAGCCTAATTGGTAATGCCAACTTGATATCGAAGGTGTACTTTCCTCGCCTGATTGTGCCACTGAGTTCAGTAATTGTCAGCTTTGTAGATTTTATGATTTCTGGCATAATTCTACTCGCACTTATGGCTTGGTATAATTTTGTTCCTGACTGGCGGATATTGACACTGCCCTTATTCATTGCGATAGCTTTTGCTGCTTCATCTGGAGTTGGGCTGTGGTTTGCAGCATTAAATGTCGAATATCGTGACTTCCGCTATATTGTGCCATTTATCGTCCAATTTGGATTATACGTATCACCAGTTGGTTTTAGTAGCAATCTTGTACCAGAAAAGTGGCGATTACTGTATTCATTAAATCCAATGGTAGGAGTGATTGATGGATTTCGTTGGGCTATTCTTGGCGGTGATGCCAAAATTTACTGGCCAGGATTTACCTTATCTCTAGCCTTAGTTTTACTTTTACTGCTAAGTGGCATCTGGTATTTCCGCAAAGTAGAACGGACATTTGCTGACGTAATTTAGAAAGGAGTAAAGCAGATGTCAGAAACTGTAATTCGTGTTGAAAATCTTAGTAAAAAATATATCATTAGTCATCAGCAGGAGAACTCCGGTCGCTTTCGCTATAAAGCTTTGCGTGATGTGATTACTGATGGCACTAAATATGTGACTCAGAAACTTTTCAAACCAGCCGATAAAAAAATAACTAATCCATCTATTGAAGAATTTTGGGCATTGAATGATGTTTCCTTTGAGATTAAACAAGGTGAAGCCATTGGTGTGATTGGACGTAATGGTGCAGGTAAATCAACTCTCCTCAAAATTTTGAGTCGCATTACCGAACCAAGCAGAGGGCGTATTACTATCCAAGGAAGAGTGGCAAGTTTATTAGAAGTAGGAACAGGATTTCATCCAGAACTGACAGGCCGAGAAAACATCTATCTCAATGGTTCAGTCCTGGGGATGAGTCGAGTCGAAATTAAGCAGAAATTTGATGAAATAGTAGCCTTTGCTGAAGTTGAGAAATTTTTAGACACACCAGTGAAGCGCTATTCTTCCGGAATGTATGTGCGCCTTGCGTTTTCAGTTGCAGCCCATTTAGAACCAGAAATTTTAATTGTTGATGAAGTTTTGGCTGTGGGTGATTCGGCATTTCAGAAAAAGTGCTTAGGGAAAATGGATGATGTCGCAACCAAAGAAGGGCGGACAGTTTTATTTGTTAGCCATAGTATGGCCGCGATCGCCCAGTTAACAAAACGCTGTATCCTGCTTTCTAAAGGCAACATTCAGTTTGATGGTAGTACCAATAAAGCTGTACAGCTTTATTTAGTTGGACAAAAAGATGATTCCCTACCACAGGCATACTACCAAGCACCTGCAAATAAAACTGGCAATTACATTGCTTGGGCGCGAGTGCATACATCGGAAACTGAGGGAATTCACTGTTGGGGCGAACCAATTACCGTTGAGTTTGCATTACACATCACTCAACCTCATGAAAGTCTGCGCTTTTCTTTTCAGATAGTCAATTCTTTACAGCAGCCGATTTGTATTTTTTGGTTTTTTGAATCAAATGCTGCCTTCTGTCAAAAACCCGGAACATTTATTCTCCGGTGTGAAATTCCGAAATCAAGACTTTACATGGGTTCATATACCTTAACAACATGGTTTTCCGAAAGACGCAGCGAGACTTTACTAGAAAATCTCAGAGAAATTTGCCCATTTGAAGTGACTATGCACAAATTCGAGCGTCCCGAATATGAATGGCAGCCTAATGAATGTATTTATTTAGAAGATGCCGTTTGGCAATCTGTTGAACAAATCTCATAACAGCAAAAGGTAGAGTAAAGTGCCAATCAACGATGATGTAAAATTAGGCAAAAATGTCAAAATTTTTCATGCCAATCTGGTGAATCTTTACGGTTGTGAAATTGGTGATGGAACCAAGATAGGCGCATTCGTAGAAATTCAAAAAGATGTGATTATCGGTGAGCGATGTAAGGTTTCATCACACAGTTTTTTGTGTGAAGGCGTTGTCCTAGAAAACGAAGTCTTTATTGGTCACGGAGTTATGTTTACCAATGATGTTTATCCCCGTGCCACTAATGAAGATGGTAGTTTAAAAACAGGAGATGATTGGTGTGTAGTCAAGACCCTAGTTAAAAAATGTGCTTCTATTGGCAGTAACGCCACTATCCTACCAGGAGTAACTATTGGGGAAAAAGCTATTGTTGGCTCTGGTGCAGTAGTCACTCACAATGTTCCTGATTATGCAATTGTAGTTGGAGTCCCAGCAAAAATAATAGGTGATGTGCGCGATCAGCAAAACTTACAAATGTCAACTAGCATTTTGTGAAATCCTTGTTCATTGCCACTTTTCAATAGTAACAATTGATAATACCTAAAAAATAAATTGTGATTAGTTAAAAGCAATGGTAAATATCATTAATATCGGTGTCATTGGATATGGTTATTGGGGCCCAAATCTGGTAAGGAATTTTGTAGAGATGCCTGGAGTTCAGGTGAGAACACTCAGTGATTTTAACCCAGAATTATTGGCTAAGGCTCAAGCTCGGTATCCTACTATCCAAGTTACTCAAGATTGCCGAGATATATTTACAGATCCCAAGATTGATGCAGTAGCGATCGCCACACCAGTTTCAAGTCACTTTGAATTAGCTTTAGCTGCGTTGCAGGCTGGTAAACATGTGCTGGTAGAGAAGCCAATGACAACTACCTCAGAGCAAGCAATGCGGCTGATTGAAGAAGCCGAAAAACGCAACTTAGTGTTAATGGTGGATCACACCTTTGTGTATACCGGCGCTGTACGCAAAATGCACGATTTAATCGCCACTAATTCTTTGGGCGATATTTACTACTATGATTCTGTACGCGTTAATCTGGGACTTTTTCAGCATGATGTGAATGTTATCTGGGATTTGGCAGTCCACGACCTTTCGATCATGAGCTACTTACTGCCATCTACACCTTATGCTGTCTCCGCTACAGGTATCAGCCATGTTCCTGGAGAACCAGAAAATATTGCTTACTTGACTTTATTCTTTGAAAAGAATCTCATTGCTCACATCAATGTCAACTGGTTAGCACCAGTAAAAATCCGTCGCACATTGATTGGTGGTAGCCAACGGATGATTGTTTACGATGACTTAGAGCCAAGTGAGAAAGTCAAAGTATATGACAAAGGTATTACAGTCAATGGCAACTCTGAAAGCGTTTACCAAATGATGATTGGTTATCGCACAGGGGATATGTATTCACCCAAGTTAGATATGACAGAAGCCTTGAAAACAGAAGGATTGCACTTCATTCATTGTATAGAACAAGGCGATCGCCCGCTAACTGATGGACAAGCCGGACTGCGGGTAGTCAGAATTCTCGAAGCTGCAACCCAGTCACTCAAGCAGCAAGGCCAATTAATTGAACTTAATACAGCAGGGGTAGCAGTATGATTCCATTTGTAGACCTAAAAACTCAATACCTGAGTATTAAAGACGAAATTGATACTGCCGTCTTGAAATTACTTGCAAGTACGCAATTCGTTTTAGGAAATGAAGTCAAAGCCTTTGAACAAGAATTTGCCAGTTACTGCAATTCAGATTATGGCATTGCTGTCAATACAGGTACTAGTGCGCTACATTTAGCATTACTAGCAGCAGGCATTGGTGCTGGTGACGAAGTAATTACCGTACCTTTCACCTTCGTAGCAACCACGGCAGCCATTTGTTACACCGGAGCTACACCCGTTTTTGTTGATATCGATCCTGTTTCTTATACAATAGATGTTACGCAAATTGAAAAAGCCATAACAAAACGCACCAAAGCTATCCTGCCTGTACATTTGTACGGTCAACCAGCAGATATGGAGCCAATTTTAGATATTGCGCGTCGTCATGGTTTGGTGGTAATCGAAGATGCTGCCCAAGCTCACGGCGCTGAGTACAAAGGACAACGAGTAGGTAGTATTGGCGACATTGGTTGTTTTAGTTTTTATCCCGGAAAAAACTTAGGAGCTTACGGCGAAGGAGGTATGGCAGTTACCAATAATCCCGAATATGCTCGGACTATGGGAATGCTGCGTGACTGGGGTCAAGAACGCAGATATCATCATGTTCTCAAGGGTTATAACTATCGTATGGATGGTATCCAGGGAGCAATTTTACGAGTTAAGTTGCGTTACATTGAGGCCTGGACAGAAGCGAGAAGAAGCCACGCAGCATATTACGACCAACTCTTGGCAGACTCTGGTGTAAGTATACCCAAGGTGATGCCTTACAGCCGCCACGTTTATCATGTTTATGCAGTGCGATCGCCCCAAAGAGATGCTCTGCAACAAGGTCTGCAAGAAATGGAAATTCAAACAGGAATTCACTACCCTATTCCTGTTCATTTGCAACCAGCATATTCTGAATTGGGCTACAAAGCTGGAGACTTTCCCCACGCCGAAGCAGTAGCAAAAGAAGTGTTATCTCTGCCAATGTATGCAGAACTAACTACAGAGTCGCAAACTCAAGTTGCTAAGGCAGTAATTAGCTTAACATAACCCAGAAATTCAATGTCCGATCCAGGTACGATTAAGATAGCCAAAGCTGTCCACGGCTTACAAGCACAAAAGCTAGATCCTGATTTTGAAATTCAACTAGCAGAATATTTGCGTACTCAGTATGAAGGACAATCATTAATCGAGCTATATGCCCGGTTTGTGACCAGTGATGGCGACTTTGATGGATTGATGCGTCGGGCAATTTGGCGTGCTACGGCACGAAAATTCGGACACAACGTTCGTATTGGTAATGGTGTAGGCTTTAAACACTTGGAAACCTTTGAGATTGGGAATCAAGTATTTATTGGTTCCCAAAGCTATCTTCAAGGAAGATTCGATGGTACTTTTATTATCGGCAATCATGTTTGGATCGGCCCACAGAGTTACTTTGATGCCCGTAATTTAATTATTGAAGATTACGTCGGCTGGGGGCCAGGTGCAAAAGTACTAGGTTCAACACACACTGGCTTGCCGATTGACTTACCGATTATTCAAACCGATTTAGAAATTAAACCTGTCAAAGTAGAAACAGGAGCCGATATTGGGATGAATGCGGTCATTCTACCAGGTGTGACTATTGGCAAAAACAGCATCGTTGGTGCTGGGGCAGTTGTCACCAAGGATGTACCGCCATTTGCGATCGTGGCTGGAGTGCCTGCTAAATTTTTACGCTGGCGAGAAGGATATGAACCAACATAAGGAATAATATGCAAAATAAACGAATTTTAATTACAGGTGGTGCAGGTTTAGTAGGCTCCCATATTGCCGATTTACTAGTAGGTGAAGGAGTCTCAGAAATTATTATTCTAGATAATTTCACCCGTGGACAATTGAAAAACCTTGCTTGGGCAAAAGAACATGGCCCTTTGGTAATTGTAGAAGGTGATATCCGAGATCAAAAACTTCTGCATGAAGTTATGCAAGGTGTGGATATAGTTTTTCATCAGGCAGCAATCCGCATTACCCAATGTGCTGAGGAACCACGGTTAGCTTTGGAAGTCCTGGCTGATGGTACTTTTAACGTTTTAGAAGCAGCAGTAAAAGCTGGGGTGAAAAAGGTAGTTGCTGCCTCATCAGCCTCGATATACGGAATGGCAGAGGAATTTCCCACAACTGAATCTCATCACCCTTATAATAACCGCACTCTCTATGGAGCCGCCAAAGTTTTCAACGAAGGCTTATTACGCAGCTTTTATGATACGTATGGGTTGGACTATGTAGCACTACGCTACTTTAACGTCTATGGGCCGCGGATGGATATTTACGGTGTATACACTGAAGTATTGATTCGCTGGATGGAGCGCCTTGCCAAAGGACAGCCACCACTAATTTTTGGTGATGGCAAACAGACAATGGACTTTGTATATATCGAAGACATTGCCAGAGCAAATATCTTGGCAGCCAAAGCTGATGTCACTGATGAAGTATTTAATATTGCTAGTAACGTAGAAACTAGCCTCAATGACCTAGCCTATAGTTTGGCAAAGGTAATGAATTCAGATTTACAGCCAGAATACGGGCCAGAACGTAAAGTCAACCCCGTGTCTCGCCGATTGGCAGATGTGAATAAAGCAAAACAATTACTGGGTTTCGAGGCACAGGTATCTCTGGAAGAGGGATTACATCGGTTAGTTAGTTGGTGGCGTGAACAAAAATTGGCACAGGAAGCAAGCAATGTCTGAGAAGATACAATCTATCCCCATCGCTAAACCCTGGATAGGTGAAGCTGAAGCTGAAGCAGCTAAACGAGCGATTATGTCTGGCTGGATCACACAGGGGCCAGAAGTCACTGCCTTTGAGCAAGAGTTTGCTGCTTATGTAGGAGGAAAGTATGCTTGTGCAGTCTCCAACTGTACCACAGCATTGCACCTAGCCCTATTAGCTGTAGGAGTAAAACCTGGGGATGAAGTGATTACCGTCAGCCATTCCTACATTGCCACAGCCAACAGCATTCGTTACTGTGGGGGAATACCAGTGTTTGTGGATATTGAACCACAGACATACAACATCAACCCGATTTTAATCGAGGATGTGATTAGCGATCGCACCCGTGCTATTCTGATTGTCCATCAGATCGGGATGCCTTGCGACCTCAAAGCCATCTTAGATATTGCCCACCGCCACAAATTGCCAGTAATTGAAGATGCAGCTTGTGCGATAGGTAGTGAAATTCTCTGGAATGGGCAATGGGAAAAAATTGGCAAGCCTCATGGTGATATCGCTTGTTTTTCTTTTCACCCCCGCAAAATCATCAGCACTGGTGATGGTGGGATGTTAACTACCAACAACCCAGAGTGGGACAAGCAATTCCGCCTCTGGCGACAACATGGAATGAGCGTACCTGATACCGTGCGCCACGGTGCCAAACAGGTAATATTTGAGTCTTACCCAATGCTGGGCTATAACTACCGGATGACTGATATTCAAGCAGCAGTCGGACGAGAACAACTCAAACGTCTTCCAGAGATTGTGGAACGTCGGCGCTATTTAGCACAACGATATCATGAAATAATTGCGGACATACCTGGACTGAAATTACCATCAGAGCCAGCTTGGGCAAAAAGTAACTGGCAGAGTTACTGCGTTAGGTTACCGCAAAAATGTGAACAAAAACAAGTCATGCAAACAATGTTGGATGCTGGCATATCTACACGTCGGGGCATTATGTGCGCCCACCGCGAAGCCGCATATCAACAACATGAAACTTGGTTATGTGCCAATCAAAGAAAAGATTGCCAGTGTAGTCAAGGAAATTGCGATCGCCTTTTTGAAAGTGAGCAAGCACAAGACAAGACTGTTCTCTTACCCTTATTTCACCAAATGACTGAACCAGAACAAGACTATGTAGTAAAAGTTTTAAAAACAGCTTGTGAGAGTTGATTCATCCAGATAATCTTCAGGCGGCTCAAGTCCTTACTCGGTTGGAGTTTCAAGGAATCAGTACTATATTGACTTAAATTCCTGAAACCCTTTTTACTACACAATTACTTTACTTGAGTATACAAATTACTTCTGAAGAAACTCTGAACATCGCTTGCTTAATTTTAATAACTCAAATTTATCGAAATTCTATCTATCTTACTTATGAATACTATCTTTTCCACTCAAGTTCCCAGTATTCCTAATTTCACGGAGCCAGGAAATACCTACGAATTAGGTATGAAATTCCGTAGTGCCAGAACTGGTAACATTACCAAAATCCGCTTTTGGAAAGCCCCTAGTGAAACAGGTACTCATATTGGCAAACTGTGGACAGCCACAGGAACACTTTTAGCCAGTGTCACCTTTACGAATGAAACAGATTTTGGTTGGCAGGAGCAAACATTAGATCCACCAGTTCTTATTCAAGACAATACCACCTACGTAGTTTCCGTTAACATCAATAGCCACTACGTCGCCACCTATGATGAACTAGCTACTCCCATCGTGAATGGCGACCTCTCCTCCATCGCCGATGACAACAATGGGGTATTTAATGGTACACCTGGTGCCTTTCCCAGCAATTCCTATCGCAATACTAACTACTACCGTGATGTCGACTTTGTTTATGTGCCACAACCAACAATCACCAAAATTAGCGGCGATAATCAGAGTGGTTTAGCTGGCAGCACCTTACCCAATCCCTTGATTGTTGAAGTCAGAGATGCCGCAGGTAATATCAAACCTAATGCCCCTGTGACATTTACTGTTATCAGTGGTGGAGGCTCAGTCTCCCCTGCTAGTGGAGTTACTGATACCAGTGGTAGGTTTAGTACCACCTTAACCCTGGGAGCTAATTCTGGTACTGTAAGACCTGTGCCTAACATCGTTACCGCTACAGCTACTGGTATAGGTAGTGTAGACTTTTCTGCCGATGCCAATCCATTAGGCAACACAAAAGTAGTCTTGACTAACCAGGTTCCTAGCATTGGGAATAATACTGATGGTACTTCCTATGAATTAGGCATGAAATTCCAAACTACAGCAAGAGGGCAGATTACCCTCCTACGCTTCTGGAAAGCTCCTAGTGAAACAGGGACTCATATTGGTAAGCTTTGGACAGCGACAGGAACACTGTTAGCCAGCGTCATCTTTACGAACGAGACAGCTTCTGGCTGGCAAGAGCAGTTACTAGATACGCCAGTTAATATTCAAGCCAACACAACCTACGTAGTTTCTGTGAACGTTAATAGCCACTACGTTGCCACTTATAGTGAACTAGCTGCTTCCATAATCAATGGTAATGTTCGCTCTGTGGCAGACGGAAACAATGGAGTGTACAATGTCACTGCTCATTCTTTCCCACAAAATTCCTACAACAATAGTAACTATTATCGAGATATTGGCTTTGTTGTGGGTAGTAACTTATTAAAAGTGAGTGGAGATAATCAAACTGGTACCACAGGTAATGCTTTACCCAATCCTCTAGTTGTGAAAGTTGTCAATGCTCAAAATACTCCCCAAGCTGGAGTGACAGTCAACTTCAGTGTCACAATGGGCGGGGGGTCAATTTCCCCAACTAGTGCAGTTACCAATGCCAGCGGTGAAGCCAGTACAACCTTGACATTGGGAGCAGTTCCTGCGGGTTTAGGAGGAGTAGTAGTTACAGCGATCGCTCCTGGTATTGGTAGTGAAACTTTTTTAGCCGCAGCCGCTCCCAGCACTCCCAACGCTATTTATTCAGAAAACCTCAATGCTGGAACTAATAGCTGGAAGATGACTAACCGTGCCAGTGGTGAGATTGCTGGTTATGCGTCGACAACCAGCGTCAACAAAGGTCAAAGCTTAGATATCAAAGTCTCTCTGGCACAAGAGGGGCCATTTACCATAGATATTTACCGTTTGGGCTATTATGGCGGCGCGGGAGGCAGGCAAATGGCTGGCCCAATCTCACTGAACGGCTCGCCGCAACCCGCCTGTACTCTAGACCCCAATACTCGTCTGATTGAGTGTAACTGGACTACTTCCTATGTCCTACAGGTAGGTAACAACTGGGTAAGCGGTCTTTACGTCGCCAAACTCACCGACCAAAGCACTGGCAAACAAGCTCATGTATGGTTTGTAGTGCGTGATGATAGCAGGGAAGCGGATATTATCTTCCAAAGTGCCGTTTCCACAGTATTGGCATACAGTGCAATGGGAGGTTATAGCTTATACGGTTTTAACAGCAAGGATGGTCAAAGGGCCTACAAAGTTTCCTATGACCGACCTTACTCCCAAGCCAGTTATGAGGATTCCTACGAAGCTGACACACCGTTGCGATGGGAATACAATATGGTGCGTTGGTTGGAATCACAAGCCTACGATATCACTTACACAGACAATATGCAGGTACACTCTAACGGAGAAAGATTACTAAATCATAAAGTATACCTGTCTGTCGGTCATGATGAGTACTGGTCAAAAGAGATGTTTGATCATGTCAAAGCGGCTCGTGATGCAGGAATTAATTTGGGATTCTTTTCTGCTAACACCTGCTATTGGCGAGTCAGATTTGAAAATTCTACCCCTGCGGCTGGACAAATTAGGCCAAATCGAGTTATGGCTTGTTACAAGCAGGATTGGGCATTAGATTCGGTTGCCCAGCAACAAGGAATATCAGCCGCTACTAATAAATTTCGGAGTTTCCAGAACCAGCAACCAGAAAATGCCTTATTAGGAGTTATGTATGGTAGTGACACACCCAATCTTTACGGTGGTAGTAATTTTGTTGTTACCAACAGTAACGATCCATACTATGCAAACACAGGACTACAAAATGGGCAACAGCTATCTTTATTAGTAGGCTATGAATGGGATTTTGTGGTGAATAATGGTTCTACCCCTCCAGGACTAGTGATTTTATCTGAATCACCAGTTTCACCTGCAGCTTTATTACCCAACTTTGATGAGCCACCTGGAGAACCGGGTCTACCAGCGAATCAAGATAACACCAAGTCTCACTCAGCTCGCTATACCGCAGCTAGTGGTGCAAAAGTCTTTGCTTCTGGGACGATTCAATGGGCATGGGGGCTAGATAGTGAAGATGTTACACCAGCACGGGCTGATAGTCGCGTTAAGCAAATGACTGTCAACATTCTTGCAGATATGGCAGCCAGACCCCAGAGACCAGATGCAAACATCATCGTTCCATAAACCATCTCAAAATCGCTAGTAACATCACTGCGCTATCGATTTTCTGATTCAAAGATAGGAAAGACAGGTTCTTTCCTATCTTTACCTTGGCTACTATATGGTTAGATTATATAAATTTTAAATTTCCTTTATTAATAAGGACATGATGCAGAACAATTCTAAGCCGAAATTGGTATTTTT
The DNA here is from genome assembly GCF_002897135.1 of Nostoc cycadae WK-1. Taxonomy (NCBI): domain Bacteria; kingdom Bacillati; phylum Cyanobacteriota; class Cyanophyceae; order Nostocales; family Nostocaceae; genus Nostoc; species Nostoc cycadae. Next base: position 156,985 of record NZ_DF978421.1, read on the forward strand.
TAGGTATAAAAATGATGAGAATTTACCAGATTTTTTGATATTGCACAAACAACAACATGTCCAGTGTTTATCTGAGTTTTTTGAAATAACTGTAATTAGTGAAAATTGTGATTATCAACAAATTTGTGACCAGTACCATCCAGATATAACCCTGTTTGAAAGTGGTGTAAACTATCGACGATGTTACAGATTAGAGATTACTAATACTCATATTTATCCAGAAATACCCAAACTAGGTTTTCATAATGGAGACTCTTGGTGCGAAGCTCGTGCTGGCTTTATCTCTGATATGGAACGCTGGGGAATAGAAGCCTTCTTTTCTATTGCTACAACAACCCCTGAACATACGCCGGAAATTGCTGAAAATACTTTTATTTGGCCTAACTTTATTGATCCGCAAATCTATCATGATTATGGGCAAGACAAGACTATTCCGGTTATGTTTACTGGTGGAATTAATCCACTTTATCCTTGGCGGCAGAGACTTCATAAGCTAATTTCCCAAAATTATCCCTCCTTAATTTGCCCACATCTAGGATATCATCAGCGTGCTGCCTTCAAGATGTTAGAAGGTGAGCAATATGCGCGCACAATTAATTCTGCTTGGTTTGTGCCAACCTGTGGTTCCATAGAAAAAGAAATAATTCGTAAACATTTAGAAATACCAGGTTCTAAATCCTGTTTAATTACTGAAAAAACTCCTGTTTTGGAGTCTGCTGGCTTTGTTGATATGCAAAATTGCGTGTTTGCAGATGAAGATAACGTATTAGATAAGCTAGATTATCTATTTCATAATTTAGATAAACTATCTGAAATCATTGATGCAGGCTACCAGCTTGTTCACACTCACCATACATTCAAACAACGGGATCAAATATATCAATGGTTTAATCTCCAAAAACATCGCCAATCTCATCAAAAAATTATTCAAACAAGCCCTTTTGGTTCACTTTCGATTGTTGAAAAATCATCAGGGATACAAAGTTCTCACATCATTGGTAATGGATTAATTCTGGAAATCCTTCGCCAAGGAGATGAGAAATTATGGGCTGGTGAATATGCAGTAGCAGAAAGTGCATATCTAAAATGTGTCAATCACATATATTGGATGCCTGAACCAAAACTGCGATTAGCAATATGTCACCTTTATCAAGGAGATGCTAAGACAGCATATCATTGGATTACTCAACCAATTCAATATACTTTAGAAGAGTATAAAGCCTTAGATCCTGATCCAGTAGAATGGGCATATTTGATTATTACTTTACTGTGTCAAGGGGAACTCAATCAGGCGGTTGCGCGTGCTAATGAATTTACATCGCTGATTCATCCTGAGTTAGACCGCATTCGTTGGGTAGTCAAGCTGGTTGAGAATCCTGGTAGTAAAGTAAACCCATTAAATATTTCTACGGAAAAACATCGTTTGAGTGTACATCAATTACCTGAGCGCAGCTTAGATGACTGGTTGGCTCAACTTTGTAAGATGTTACAAGCTTGTGAACAGTCGCATTTAGTACAGATATTAACTCATAGTCTAAATTTACAAGTGCCTTTCTTAGCACCACAAAAATCTGTAAAGGATGACCTACACATATCATGGTTAAAGCAGAATTTAAATTTGAATATCAAAATCTTGACAAGAACGAAAAAATCAAGTTTTTCTCATAAGGAAAATCTTCTATATCAAAGAGTAAAATCTAAATTAAATAGAGAAATTGAAAAATTTATCATCAAACCCTTAAATAATTGGGAAGATCGAGTAGGATACTTCTTACCTTACAATCTTTCTAGTATGAGACATGATGAAGTATGGCAAGAGATTCACAATATTAGTCAAGAAAATATCCAAACAGTCTTAGTTATTGGAGCAGGTAATGGTCAATTAGCAACGGAAGCATTACTAGCACATCTGCATTCTAAGTTAGACAAGATAAATGTGGTTTGTCTTAATACTGCCACAAAAAACTTCCAGAAATTACAAAAACGGTATAGGCATACTAAAACGGTAGTTTTCTATACTTTAAACCTCAATGGTGATCAAAAGTTTTCCGTGAAAGATTGCGTAAAATCGGAGAAAGAAAATCAAGCAAAAGTATCCTTTGACTTAGTATTAATTGATATTGATGACTTGCAGCTTGATTTTGATATTAATGAGGTTTATGGAGCTAATTATTTATTAATTAATAATGTAAATCAGAGGTTTAATTATAATAAATACCAACAATTAATTGCTGATATGAATTATATTACAGTGTCACAAAATCTTGTTCTCCGTAAAGGCTATGCTCTCTTTAAGATAAAGTAGAGTTCGATTGCATCATAAATTATACTATTAAAATGTCCAATTAGATAATTCATAATTTCATAATCATCAATATGAGTATTAGTATTGTTTGTACGATAGATGAGAAATATGCACAGCATTGTGCTGTGATGTTATCTTCATTATTTAGCAATAATCCGCATCAGGATTTTAATATTTATATCATTACTGATAGCATTTCTTCTAGAGAGATGGAAAAGTTAAAGCTTTTTTTGGAAGAAAATAAAAAAAATTTTGAGTTTATCACTATAAGTAAGGACTCTTTTACGAACGCGCCAGTAACTCACCATATTTCCATAGCTACTTACTTTAGGTTGTGTATACCGAAAGTATTGCCGCCCACGGTTAATCGCGTGTTGTTTATTGACTCGGACATAGTAATTCGTAAACCGATTACTCCTTTGTTAAATATTAATATTGAGAATTTTAGTCATGCAGCTGCGATCGCATCTGGTATGGATGATTATCCACCAACAATTGGACTACCCCAAGATTCTCTGTACTTTAACGCCGGATTAATGCTGATTAATCTAGAAGCTTGGCGCAGACTCAATGTTTTCGAGAGGAGTTGTGATCTAATTCGTCAACAACCTGATCGATTACAATGGCACGATCAAGATACTTTAAATATCCTTCTTCATAATTCCTGGTTGCCGATAGATTTAACCTGGAATTCTCAACCTTTTATTTATGATCAAGAAGGGATAAATAGATCACATTATCGGGCTAAATATGAAAAGTTTGATTATTTAACAGCCCAAGTTGATCCAGCCATAGTCCACTTTGTCGGTGGAGGAACTGCCAAACCTTGGTACTATGGTTGTCAACATCCTTTTAAAGATGAATATTTCAAGTACTTAGCAACTACACCTTGGAAAAATATGCAACTTCTGGGCAAACCTAATTATCTATCTAAAGTCACTGCTGATTTACGATTTCGTTTAGGGATAGGAAGTAAAATTCGCAATTTACTTGCACCACTTACAGGAAGAATTAGCTAAAAAATCGTGCTTAAGGGTTTATTACATCGCCAAGAAAAGTTAGCAATTTTCTGGCGAAGATGGAAATTGCAGTTATTGGGCGTGGAATTACACTCTTCTTGTTGGATAGATAAGCAAGTTAAAGTAGCTTTAGGTGTTGCTAGAGATTCTCCTGGAAAAATTTGTTTATTACCAAATGTCAAATTAGAACAAGGAGTAATTCTAGAAGCATGGGGAGGAAGTATCACAATTAAGGATAATGTTTTTATTGGGCCTTATACCGTGATTTACGGTCATGGGGGCGTAACTATTGGACAAGATTCATTAATTGCTATGCACTGCCGCATTCTTTCCTCTAATCATACAATTCCTGCTCAGTCCGAACAAATTCGTTCACAACCTGATATTTTACTACCAACAACTATAGGTAAAGATGTTTGGTTAGGTGCGGGAGTTACTGTTTTAGGCGGAGTCACAATTGGCGATGGTTGTGTTGTTGGCGCTGGTTCTGTTGTGACTAAAGATTTACCTACTTATTCCATTGCTATAGGTGTTCCAGCAAAAGTTATCAAAACACGTATATGAATCCTCTAATTTCAGTTGTTATTCCCACTCATAATCCTAATTTAACTCGACTGCAAAGAACTTTAGATGGATTGCGATCGCAGTCTTTATCTTATAGTGATTGGCAGTTACTAATTATTGATAATGCTTCTAGTAATCCAGATTTGTTTGCCAATTTAGACCTCTCTTGGCATCCCCATACTCACATTATTCGTGAAGAACGTCTAGGATTAACCAGAGCAAGAATTGCTGGTATTCAAGCCAGCCAAGGAAAATATATAATTTTTGTTGATGATGATAATGTCCTCTGTCCTAATTATCTTCAAGACACTATCAACATTTTGCACACCTATCCCCATTTAGGGGTAATAGGTGGAAAATCTCTGCCAGAATTTGAAGCAGATCCCGAACCTTGGGTAAAACAATTTTGGGGTTGTCTGGCATTGCGAGATTTAGGGGATGAGATGCAAATTTATGCTTACGACAAAGACCCCAATAGCGAGAAACAACACCCTGAATTTGCACCCATTGGTGCAGGAATGGCTTTGCAACACCAAGCCGCACAATTTTATGTCAACAGTATCTTAAACGATAGTCTGAGATTAGGTTTAGACCGGACTGGCAAGAGTTTACAATCTGGCGGTGATTGTGACATTAATCTAACTTTGCTTGATGCTGGTTGGGGAGTTGGTTATTTTCCTCAACTACAACTTACCCATCTAATTTCTATTAATCGCTTAACAAAACATTATCTGGCTCGACTCAATTATTCTTCTTACCGTTCCTGGGTGCAAGTATTAAATGCTCACAATATTCGCCCTTGGAAAAAAATTGCTAGTTGGACTGTCAATTTGAGGAAAGCTAAGGCTTTCGTTAGCTGTCAACCTTGGAAAAGTCCTGCTCATTATGTGGAGTGGCAAGGTGCTTGTGGGCTATTTGAAGGTTTAGCAATGTTGAAATGAGCAGATGTCAATACTTATGAATACAATTCAGATTCTCCAAATATTTAAAAAAGTGAAAATTGGTAATATTTTATCTCGTTAAAATCTAGTTACTTCTGAAAAAAACTTACTATTACTAATTTTTCCCCATAGTAGAAATGCAGTTACTTACCTGATACTTATTACTTTATGTTTGGAGCAAATGCGGTAAAAGCGTAAAACATAATGTTAATTTATAGACAAGGATATTAAAGATTTAAGCTATGCTACCAGCACCTGATTTATCCATTATCATACCTGCTTATAATCGTATAGAAATGCTCAAATACACCCTGGAAAGTGTTCAGCGTGCAATTCAAGATTGCACTGTGGAAATCATCGTTGTCGATGATGGCTCACAAATACCTTTATCAGATTGTTTGCAGAATTTTCTTAGCTTGCCGATTCATTTTATTCGTCAAAGTAATCAAGGTTCAATCGTTGCTAGAAACCATGGTTTTCGAGAAGCAAAAGGTAAATATGTTTTATTTCTTGATTCAGATGATTTGCTCCATCCAGATAAATTAGTAGTTCAAATTAAGCAACTAGAGGAAACTCAGTCAGATGTTTGTTATACTGACGAAGCTGTGACCAGACTTCAAGGACACTATACTGATTTAGTATTTAAACCAAAGCGTGTTTTATCAACAGTTCAAGAGTCAGCTAGGTTTTATTTGCAAGTACAACCATTACCAAGTAACCCAATCTATAAAAAGAGTTATTTAGATAAATATTTGACAAAGCCTTTAGTATCTGCCAATCGTATTTATGATTCAGTTGGGGATGTTTGGCTTTATTATAATCTAGCAGCTTACCCTGCTAAAATAACTAAAATTGATGGTTATTACTGTGTTTATGGAGAGCATGAAGGTGAAAGATATACAAATCATTGGGAAAATTTAGGTGTTTCTTCTTTAGCATTAATGTTAGCATTTGCCAAAAACTGTCCAGTTAATGATTCTACGTTAGAAGCACGTAGATTAGTAGGTGAATGTGCCTTAATCTCTTGGCGCAAACTACCCAAAAATTTTAATTTAGATTTTGAAAAAAAAATGTGGGGTATTTGGAAAGAATCCCCAAAAGGAGATTTACAAAACTTAGGTGGTAAAAATTTTCAAATCCTAGCCAAACTCTTAGGTGTGCGTAATGCAGCATTCATTTTGCGGTATTTACAAAGACCTGATTATGCAAAAATTCAGACAATTAGCAGACAAGAATTAAGCAATAAACTTTCTAGTATAGAGAATATTTAAATAATTAAATGATATTTAATTTTCATATTATTTATAGGCAGTATATCCGCCAGTTAGCTAAACAATGGGGACTGGGTGCGATCGCATACAAATTATATTATGCTCCCAAGAGCTTTTTAGAAAAAATTTCCCGTCAGGGAAGTATCAATATAGCCATTGATTATTTGTCACGTCTTCAAATGGAAGCTGCTGCTGATAAATTACCTACAGTTGCAGTTCAAACATCAGCACTATCTTTAGATATTTACTTTTTAAGTGGGCGCAAATTTTGGTATCAAACCTGCTTTTGTGCCTACTCAATGCAACAACATACAAATCTAATATTGCGTCCAATTATTTATGATGATAGTTCTTTAGATCAGCAATATCAAAAAAAAATTAAGCGAATTTTTCCTCACGCTGAAATTATTCTGCTTTCGGAAGTTGAAGAACGCCTAGAGCAATATTTACCACAAAGTAAATTCCCCTATCTTAGAGAACGTCGTCTCAATTATCCTAACCTGAAGAAATTAACAGATATTCATATTGGCTCTCAAGGGTGGAAACTGGTACTTGACTCTGATATGTTGTTTTTCCATCCGCCAGATTTATTAATAGAATGGCTCAAATCGCCTCAGCAACCATGCCACATGGTAGATGTAGAGACATCCTATGGTTATTCTCAGTCTTTGATGTCTTCTCTAGCCCAAGCAGAAATTCCAGAGCGATTGAATGTCGGAATTTGCGGATTAAAAAGTGAGAATATCGACTGGGAAAAGTTAGAGTATTGGTGTAAAACGATGATTGAGCAACAGGGGACTCACTATTATCAAGAACAGGCGTTGATAGCAATGTTAATGTCTAGTCAACCTTGTACTGTTGCTCCAGCCACGGATTACGTTGTTCTGCCAAATCAAGCAGAAGTCATTCAGCCCAAAGTGGTGCTACATCACTATGTATCAGAATCTAAATCATGGTATTTCCGCTATGGCTGGAAGCACATTATATCTTCTATGTGAACTGATTAAATAAAATTTAATTTATTCATGATTAATTATGAGTAAACAACCTCTAGTCTCAATCCTCATACCTGCTTTTAATGTAGAAGCATGGCTGGCAGAAACCCTAGAATCTGCTTTGGCACAGACATGGCAAAACACAGAAATCATTATTGTAGATGATGGTTCAACAGATAATACTCTGGCAGTAGCCAAAAGTTTTGCCTCTTCTAAAGTTAAAGTCATCAGTCAAGAAAATAGGGGACAAAGTGCATCTGAAAATCGTGCCTTCCAAGAAGCTCAAGGAGATTTTATTGAGTATTTAGATGCAGATGACTTGTTAGCACCTGACAAAATTGAGCGACAAATTCAGCTTTTGGGTGATAGCAGTTCTGAATTTGTCGCCTCAGGAGAATGGGCGAGATTTTATAAATCTCTTGATGAAGCTTTGTTTATTCCCCAACCTCTGTGGGCAGATATGTCACCAGTTGACTGGTTAGTTTGTGCTTGGGAAAATCATCTGATGATGCACGGAGCAGCTTGGCTAATTCCCCGCCCAATTGCTGAACGGGCAGGAAATTGGGAGGAACGTTTATCATTGATTAATGATTTTGACTACTTCAGCCGCATATTATTAAGTAGCAAAGGAGTTAAGTTTTGTCAGGGTGCTAAAACCTACTACAGATCCGGTAACACTACTAGCCTAAGTGGTTCAAAATCTCGTCAAGCTTGGGAATCAGGTTTTTTAGCTTTGGAACTTGGCACAAATAACTTGTTAGCTCAAGAAGACAGCCCACGTACACGTCACGCTTGTGCAACGGTGTTTCAACGCTTCATTTATGAAGTTTATCCTGACGTACTAGACTTAAGAGGAAGGGCGGAGGGAAAAGTTAAAGAATTTGGAGGTTCAGACATTCAACCTTCTGGAGGAAGGATTTTTAAAAGTATTTCTTCTTTCGTAGGTTGGAAAAGAGCGAAATTTATTCAAGTATGGGCTGATAAATACCGTTATAATCCAGCATTGTTGAAAAAATTAATTTTTACTAAATGATTTATAAACAGTTTTATGGCACTATGTCGCGTTTATTTATTAACCTATCGGCGTAATCATCTTTTACCTCGTGCTTTAAATAGTTTATTAAATCAGACATTTACAGATTGGATATGTGAACTACATAATGATGACCCTAGCGATCCATTTCCTAGAGAACTAGTAGAAAAGATTGCTGATCCCAGAATTGTTATTGTAGATCACGTTGAAAATTTGGGGCCAACTCGTACCTTTAACCTTGTTTATCAACCAAAATCAGAAGTATTTATTAGCTTACTGGAGGATGATAATTGGTGGGAACCACATTTTTTGGCAACGATGATTAATGCGATGGAGCAGTTCCCAAATGTTCAGGTAGCTTGGGCAAATATGCGGTTATGGCAAGAAGAATCGGATGGTTCTTGGACTGACATAGGCAAAAATATTTGGAACAGTTGTCAAACTGATGGTGTACAGCTATTTGATTGGGGACAGCAACAACAAATTATGGGAGCGATTCATTCTAACGGAGCCATGATATTGCGTTCACAGTTTGCTAGTAACTTCGTTATCCCAGACGATACACCATTTGCATCTGTTGAGTTAGTGAGGGAAAGAGCTTTCCATTTTCCTATTTTATTTGTGCCACAGGTTTGTGCGAATTTTGCCATAACTCAATCAACATCTCGATCAAAAAACCGTAGTGTTTGGTCAAGAATACAAATTCTGATGACTGCGAGTTTTTTTAAACATGTGCCAGTGGAGGTAGAAACAATCCGCCAAATTTGGCTGGAAGCAGGTTCAACAACAGCTAAGTCTACAAGTAGTTTATTTTTTGCTGCTTTAATCTGTCCAGACTGTCGCCAACTTTTAAAGTATGCCAGATTGAAAGATTGGATTTTTTTCATTGCTTCTTGCCTCAAACGCCCCAAAATTGCCCTGGAAAATTTGCAAGCAACCAATTCCTATCCTGATGTGTGGAATTTTCTGGACAGGCAAACAGCGATTCGGGTGCAAGAGATGAAAAAGCAAGTCTACAGTGATTAAGCTTAAGCCATTTTCAGTGAATGTAGGTTAATTTGTGGCAAAATTTTTAATCTTAATTGGCGCTCATCTTTGTACAGCACCTCGCCCACAAAAAGAAGCAGAAGCCTTAACAAATGCAGGTCATGATGTGATAGTCGGTGGTTGTTGGTTTGACCCAGACTTGGTAGAGCGCGATCGCCTAATCATGGTAAACAAAAAATGGCGATTTGTACCCATGATTGACTTTCGACCCAGCAAAAAATTCAAGAACTTGCTGATTCGTCTCCAAGGACGTTTAGCTAGAGAAAAATTTCAACGTTTCGGGATATTTTCGCCGGAATTGCTAGGCTACGGAGCAGAAGCTATGCTCAAATTTGCTCTGAAAACCCGTGCAGATTTAACAATAGTTCACTCGGAAGCTGGACTGTGGGTAGGAAATCAGCTTCTAGATAGAGGTTTTAGGGTTGGTGTAGATTTTGAAGACTGGTTTTCTGAAGACTTGTTACCAGAAGCTCAGATCAGCCGTCCTATTACACAGCTAAAACGTCTAGAAAGTCTGCTAGTTAAAGAATGTAGCTATTGCTTGACAACATCCCACGCCTTAGCAGAGGCTTTAGCTAAAGCTTACAACGCACCCAAACCCACAGTAATTTATAACGTTTTTCCCTGGAAAGAGCGATCACAAATCGATCACCAAAAACGTGACCGAAAAAACCTGAAGTTACCTTCTGTACATTGGTTTTCCCAAACCATTGGGACAGGAAGAGGTTTAGAAACTTTATTCCAAGCCTTACCACAAATCACAATTCCTTTAGAAATTCATTTAAGGGGTAATTATCCAGAAAGTTCCCGCCAATGGTTAGAACCATTAATACCTGATGAGTGGCGCGATCGCTTATTCATTCATCCTACTGTTCCCAACAGTGAGTTACTATCACGTATTGCTGAACACGATATTGGTTTAGCGTTGGAGTGTAATCATATTACTAGCCGGAATCTTACAGTCACAAATAAACTTTTTCAATACCTACAAGCAGGTTTAGCAGTTGTTGCTAGTGATACTATGGGTCAACAAGAGATTTTTACTGAATTTCCTCACATTGGACAATTAATTCCTAGTGAATCTCCTAAAGCACTTGCCCAAGCATTAGAAGATTTATTAAGTACCCCAGAGAAGTTAGTCAAGGCAAAATTATCTGCATTGCAAGCAACGCAAGAAAAGTTAAATTTTGAGTTTCAAATTGAGCAAATTCTGTATATAGCTTCCCAATCAATGAATCCTGTAAAGACTAAAATATCTGTTTAATATAAATTAATAAAAAATAATTCCTTCTGATTTTAAAAATAAAACTGCAATCTTTTCAGAGAAATCTAAATTATAGAAATGCGTATTTTATTAACTGCCGATCCAGAACTACCAGTCCCACCAAAACTTTATGGTGGCATTGAACGTATTGTTGATTTGCTAGTAACTGAACTGGTAAATCGAGGTCACACTATCGGGCTAGTTGCTCATCCTGAATCTACTTCTAAAGCTAGTCAATTCTTTCCTTGGTGGGGAAAACAATCTCAAAACAAATTAGATGCTTTAAAAAATACAAAAGTCCTGTGGTCTGCTGTGCAGAAATTTCAACCAGATATCTTGCATAGTTTTTCTCGCATCTTTTATTTGTTACCTCTGCTGAACTCTAGCTTACCCAAAATCATGTCTTATCAACGTAACCCCAGCTTACGCACTACAAGTTGGGGGACAAAATTAGCTAGAGGTTCCCTAACATTTACTGGTTGTAGTGATTATATTTGTGGTATTGGACAGCATGCTGGCGGAGTTTGGCACACAATTCATAACTGCGTAGAACTAGATAAATATACTTTCCAACCTACTGTAAAATCAGATGCTCCCTTAGTTTTTCTCAGTCGAGTTGAAAGTATCAAAGGAGCGCATCAAGCGATCGCCGCAGCTCGTCAAGCAAAAAAACCCTTGATTATAGCTGGTAATCAAGTCAATTCCGAGGAAGGAAAAAATTACTGGGAACAAGAAATTGCTCCCTATTTAGGCAAAGATGGAATTGAATATATTGGCTCAGTCAACGATGAGCAGAAAAATGAATTACTTGGACAAGCAGCAGCCATGATTGTCCCTATTCAATGGGATGAACCCTTTGGCATTGTCTTTGCCGAAGCTTTAGCCTGTGGTACACCTGTAATTTCCTGTCCTCGCGGAGCTTTACCAGAAATTGTACGTCAGGGTATAGATGGTTATCTAGTGAATAATCTGGAGGAAGCTGTTAGTGCGATCGCCAATATATCTAAAATTAATCGTGAGCGTTGCCGTCAGCGTGTTGAACAGTGCTTTTCTGCTGATGTAGTTGTGAGTAAATACGAACATCTTTATCATAGTTTAATATTTTCTAATACCCTAGTTTTAGCTGAAAATTAACCTCAATATACAAACCATGAAATCTGTTGCTCTACCTTTACCATTAACTTGGATACAACCCTTTGATTTTCAACATAAACTCGGAATATGTGAGCGAATATTTGGCAAAACTATATCGTCTCATGGTGTATGTTGGGTAAACACTGGAGCAGGAATTACTTGGAAGCTTGACCTGACTAATCCAACTCATCGCTGGATTGTTTACGGCAAATATGAGGGAGAATCTTTCATTAACTGGGCTACTAAATTTCTACCGAAAGATGGAATTATTGTAGATTCTGGGGCTAATATCGGTCAAATGCTGATGTATTTATCTCAGTGGATACCGAATGGTAAAGTCTTGGCCTTTGAACCCGGTAATGAAGCTGCAAATTGGTTGGCAGAATGTCTTGCTGCTCATAAAAACCTACCTGTAGAACTTCTGAGATATGGTCTTGGTGCTTACCCTGCCAAATTACGGCTGCAAAATATTGGAGATCATCTTGGGCATGGGGCTTGGAATCAAATATCTGAGACAGAAGGTGAAGAGATTGAAATTGTACGTTTAGCAGATGAATTGGCAGCACGCAACATCCCAAATGTGCATCTATGGAAACTGGATGTAGAAGGTTACGAAATTCCTGCTTTACAAGGGGCAGAAACTTTACTTCACCAGCAGCGTATCAAAGCTATTTATGCAGAATTAGCTGGTGATAATGGACAACGAGTGCGAGATTACTTAGCAAATTTTGGGTACTACTGTTACTTTTTAAATCAACAAGGAAAACCCTATTTAGCGAAACAACTTCCTGAACATACAAACGGGCTATTTTTGCCAACACAAAAATTTTCAGAAAATCATCTTGAGAGTCTTTAACCTTGGTTAATCGAATCTTAATTGTCAGTCCACACTTTCCCCCGATCAATGCCCCTGATCATCAAAGGGTAAGAATGTCTTTGCCTTATTTAGAAGAATTTGGCTGGCAACCTCATATTCTCACAGTGCAACCAGATGCTGTTGAAGGAGTTAAAGATCCACTGTTGGAAAAAACCGTTCCCCAACATATCCCAGTCACACATACAGGGGCATTATCCATTCAACAAACTCGAAAATTTGGTTTAGGTAGTTTAGGCCTGCGGAGTTTTCCTCAACTACTTCAAGCAGGTAATCGCCTTCTACAGCAGCAGAAGTTTGATTTGGTATATTTTTCTACCACTATATTTACATCAATGGTGCTGGGAGCAATTTGGTATCGGCGTTTTGGTATTCCTTACGTCCTAGACTTTCAAGATCCCTGGCTAAGTGACTACTATCAAAAATCCAATACAGCAAGACCCCCTGGTGGCCGTTTTAAGTATGAGTTTTCGCAACTGCAAGCGAAATTACTGGAACCTATTGCTTTAAAATCCGTCAGCCATGTGATTAGTGTCTCACCTGCTTATCCGCAAATCCTCCAACAGCGATACCCCCAATTGCGCTCAGAACAATTTACAGTTCTACCCTTTGGTGCGCCAGAGTCAGATTTTGCATCGCTTCCGGGGCTTGAGGTACAGCAGAAAATATTTAATCCTCATGATGGCAAACGCCACTGGGTTTATGTAGGTCGAGGGGGTGATGATATGGCATTGGCATTGCGAGCCTTATTTTTGAGTATACAGTGCGATCGCCGTCAAAATCCGCAAGCATGGCAGTCAATTAGACTACACTTTATTGGTACCAGTTATGCACCTAAAGGACTAGCCGTTAAAACTGTAGAACCAATTGCCCAAGAATTGGGAGTTGCCGACTTAGTAACTGAACATCCTGAACGTATTCCTTACTTTGAAGCTCTAAAAATTCTCACAGATAGTAATGCTATCTTGCTGATTGGTTCCAATGACTCTACTTACACTGCATCTAAACTCTACCCTTGCATTCTAGCCCGCAAACCCATATTGGCAGTTTTCCATTATCAGAGTTCTGTGGTAGAAATTCTCCAAAAATGCCAAGCTGGCGAGTCTGTCACTTTTAACTCGGACAGCCAACCGGAAAATTTATTAGTCGAGATGACTAATGCGGTTCAGAAATTGCTTGACTTACCGAACACATATATACCAGAAACTAACTGGTCAACCTTTAAACCCTATACAGCAAAAGAAATGACTAGGAAGCAATGCCAAATTTTTGATCAGTGTCTTGCCACTTAAAGCAAATCACCATGAATGAATCATACTCTAGCAATTATCATTCTTTAGCTCTACTACCAGCCGTTGAAAAATATCAACGGCGACAGTTACTCAAAGTATTTTGGTTGATTGCTATAGGGTTACTGATATTTGAATTACAAGCAGAAACTGATTCTATACTGTCAAAGTTGGCAGCCATAATCATCACTGTAGCAGCACTATGGCCTAGTTATCTGTGGTGTTCTGGTCGAGCCTTTGGAATGCCACTTTTTCCATTATTTGCTCTTACTTATACTTGGACTCATGGTTTACCTCTAGTAGCTAATCATCCTTTAGTTATAACTTATTCTCCAGAAAGTCATTTATTTGCTGGTATAACAACTGCCGGATTTTTAATTATAGGTACTTCATTTTGGCTGAAATCGGTAAAATCTCCTCCACCTTTGCCTAAACATTATCGGGCTTTAAATGGGAAAAAAGGAAACTTATTTTTTTTATTAATTATGGCACTAGCCGTTTTATTCAATTTGTCTAAAAACGGAGGGTGGCTATTACTAGATGGAGGTATATTTGCTGTTATTAGGGGTACTGTTTTAGGGCTAACTGTACTAGCTAGTTTTGTATTAACCTATCAGCTAGGTAATCGTACTTTACCAAATAATCAGTCACGATTATATATGATTTTGCTGATTGCCTATATGGTGACAGATGCAGTTGGTTTGCTAGTTGTAGGCGCAGCATCTACATTTATGGTATCTACATCTGCCTTTATTATTGGGCGTAAAAAAGTACCAATTGTAGCTATTTTAATTGTGACTATTTGCCTATCTGTTCTACACCAAGGCAAAGACGAAATGCGTCACAAATATTGGTTTAAAGATGAGCCAACCCTGGTTCAGCCTTGGCAATATGCCGATTGGTATAACGAATGGATTGCTTACAGCCTAGAAAAGATGAGGGCAAAAGATGATGTGTACAAATCATCCGACTCAGAAGAAAAATCATCTTTTATAGAACGTTCCAGTGTAATTCAGATGCTACTTTTGACCCAGAAGAAAAGCCCTGAACCAATTCCTTATTTGTATGGAGAGAGCTATGCAGTAATACCACAGCTATTAATTCCCCGTTTCTTAAATGCCAATAAAATTCGTAGTCATGAAGGCACTTATATTTTGAGTATTCATTATGGATTACAAAAACGTGAAGATACTTTAGGCACAACTATTGGTTGGGGATTACTGGCTGAATCTTATGCAAATTTTGGCCTTCTAGGCAGTGCTGGACTTGGGGCAATTTTAGGAAACTTTTACGGTAGAGTTACTCGTTGGTCTATGAATGCACCAATTCTTTCAGCACAGTCACTATTTTCTGTTCTATTGCTGGCATTTTCGTTTCAAACAGAGTTTAGTGCTGGAGTCTACGTTTCTGCTTTATTTCAATCCGGTATGGTACTGGCGGGGATTGTGGTAGTCTTGATGCAGAATCAAAAGATACCGAAATTTCCAGCTTATCACTCATAACAGACAAGTGCAGCTAGAACATGAAAAAACTGGCGATCGTTGTTTCTCATCCAATTCAATATTATTCTCCTTGGTTTAAATATCTCAGCAACACAGCAGGTTTAGCTATAAAAGTTTTTTATTTGTGGGATTTTGGGGTTACCAAGCAAGTTGATTTTGGTTTTAAGCAGGAAATTCAATGGGATATCCCTTTACTAAGCGGATATGATTACGAATTTGCACCAAATATCAGTTCTCAACCGGGTACGCATAATTTTTGGGGTTTACAAAATCCCTCTTTAATTTCACAAATTCAAAGCTTCCATCCCGAAGCTGTACTGCTAATGATTTATAACTATGCTAGTATCTATCGTTTATTGTGGGGTTGGAATCAACGTCAAATTCCATTGTTATTTCGAGGTGATTCCCATCGATTACTAGCATCTAAAGGTGTAAAGGCTTTAGTTAAGCGAGAATTTATTACACAAATTTACCGTCGATTTGCGGCTTGTCTGTATGTCGGTAAAGCCAACTATGACTACTTCCGTTATCATCGTGTTGCTGAGAAGCAGTTGTTTTTTTCTCCCCATACAGTAGATAATGAGCGTTTTTTGGCTCAAGCTGATATAGTTGATCACCAAGCACAAACCTGGAAACAAGAATTAGGTATTCCCGCAGACCATGCAGTAATTCTGTTTGCAGGTAAACTAGAAGATAAAAAACGTCCTTTGGATTTGCTCACAGCTTTCTTATCAGCCAATATTCCTCAGACATCTTTATTATTTGTCGGTGCTGGCCCTTTAGAAGCAGAAATAAAAAATACAGTAGCAGGACATTCAAATATTTACTTGGCTCCTTTTCAAAATCAAACATTAATGCCTCGTACTTACGGGGCTGCTGATGTATTTGTTTTACCAAGTTACGGTACTGGAGAAACTTGGGGACTGGCTATTAATGAAGCAATGTGTTTAGGTCGTCCTGTCATTGTTAGTGATCATGTTGGTTGTTCCCAAGACTTGGTTCATAATGAACATAATGGTTTAATTTTTCGGGCTGGTGATATATCTGCATTAACTCATAGCCTGCAAGCAGCGTTATCAAATCGGGAACGTTTACAAAAATGGGGAGAAAATAGCCGAAAAATTGTAGGAAATTACACTTACGCTCAGGCAACTCAGGGATTAATGGAAGCACTCGAATATGTCAAACTCTGATAAATCAATGAATATACATCTTTGGTTGCCTCAGTTGTTTAGTTTTAACGGTGGTATCCAGATATACTCTGCTTTTTTATTTCAAGCTTTACAAAACCTTTTTCCTGACAGTCGCTATGAAGTTATGATCAAACATGATCTTGAGACTTCATCTAGCATTACCTACTTACCTCAAACTCGATTTCATTTTGCTGGTAGTTTACCTGCGAAATTCCGTACACCATTATTTGCAGCCCAACTTGTTGGCAATGGTCTGATAAAAAAACCCGATTTAGTTTTGGCAACTCACTTAAATTTTGCTGTGGCTTCCTTAATACTGAAGCGGCTAGTGGGTATTCCTTACTGGGTAGTTGCTCATGGAATAGAAGCGTGGAATATTAAAAATAAGTATTTGCAGACAGCTTTAATGGAGGCTGATTTAATTTTAGCTGTCAGCAGTTACACACGCGATCGCCTGCTGAAAGAACAAAACCTCGCTCCCCAAAAAGTTACTATTCTACCCAACACCTTTGATGCTCATCGTTTTCAACCTGCGCTTAAACCTGACTATTTATTAGCAAAACATCATCTCCAACCAACACAGTCAGTCATATTAACTGTAGCCAGATTATCGGCTGGTGAACAATACAAAGGTTACGACCAAGTTTTACAAGCACTCCCTCAAATTCGGCAGTCAATTCCTAATGTTCATTATGTGATTGTCGGTCAAGGTACTGATAGACCCAGAATTGAGCAACTCATAGCCCAGCTAAAATTACAAGATTGTGTCACCTTAGCTGGATTTGTGCCTGATGAACAGCTGTGTGATTATTATAATCTCTGCGATGTTTTCGCTATGCCAAGCAAGGGTGAAGGCTTTGGCATTGTGTATTTGGAAGCATTAGCTTGTGGTAAAGCTGTTTTAGGAGGTAATCAAGATGGTGCGATAGATGCTCTGTGTCATGGTAAATTAGGGGCGCTGGTTAATCCTGATGATGTAGAGGCGATCGCACAAACGCTTACAGAAATCCTGATGAAAAAACATCCCAATAGTTTGATTTATCAACCAGACTCTCTCAGAAGTTTAGTCATTGATACCTTTGGATTTGAAAAGTTTCAATTGACTCTTCATCAGTTGTTTCAAAAATTACCTCTGCTGTCAAAGATAGCTAATTTTTCATCATGATTTATTAAATAATAAATTATATTGTCATTCTAATTTTTAATCCAAAAATTACTATATGTGTGGCATTGCTGGCATTCTTACAGTTAATCAATATCAAGAACAATTAGAATCGACGATTCAGCGAATGCAGCTTGCTTTGCAACATCGGGGGCCAGATGATGCAGGTATTTTTATTGCTCCAGAACGGCAAGCTGCACTAGCTCATACTCGTCTATCAATTCTTGACCTTAGTAGTGCTGGACATCAACCAATGTCTACTACTGATAAAAGATATTGGATTACTTTCAACGGTGAAATTTATAACTTTAAACAACTGCGACAGGAGCTAATTGCTCAAGGCGAAAATTTTAATTCCCAAACAGATACAGAAGTTATTTTAAAACTCTACCAAAGATTTGGGAAGAATTGTGTTCAGCATCTTCGAGGGATGTTTGCCTTTGCCATTTGGGATGATTTTGAAAAAACTTGTTTTTTAGCTCGTGATCCTCTAGGAATTAAACCCCTTTATTATTGGCAATCTGGTTCTACATTAATATTTGCTTCTGAGTTCAGAGCAATTCTCTCCTCTCGCTTACCTGCAATTCATTTAAGCATGGAGGGATTATATGGTTATCTGATTAGCGGTTCAGTTCCAGAACCAAATACGCTGATTGCAGGAGTTCACTGCTTAAATGCAGGTTACTATCTGCATTGGGAGTCTGGTCAATTGACGCAAAAACAATATTGGCAATTTGATTTTACTCCTGAAAAAATCACCTTAGAACAAGCTCGTGAAAAAGTGCGAACTGCACTAATTGATTCTATTCAACACCACTTTGTCAGTGATGTACCAGTAGGCGTATTTCTGAGTGGTGGGATAGATTCTACAACAGTGGTCGCCTTAGCACGTCAAACCCAAACTGGTGTACTCAAAACTTACTCCATTGGCTTTGAAGAATCAGAATGGAACGAAGGAGAAATCGCCTCAAAAATTGCTCAGACATTTAATACTGAGCATACAGCATATACCATTACATCTTCTTTAGGTCAATCTTTGTTTCCCAAGTTCTTAGAAACAATTGACCAACCAAGTGTAGATGGTTTCAATACATTTTGTGTATCCAAATTAGCTCGTGAAGATGGTACAAAAGTTGTCCTTTCGGGTTTAGGAGGAGATGAATTATTTGGGGGTTATGGTTCATTCCAAAAGATTCCCAAAATGGTTCGCTTGGGCAGGAAAATTAAAGCACTTTATCCTTTGAATATTGGCATTGGTAGAGGCTTAGAGTTTTGGGGTCAATCATCGCAAATCAGACGCATAGGAGACTTCTTGCAAGATGTTCCTAACACAACATCTGCTTACCGTAGTTTTCGGGGTATATTTTCTCATCTAGAAGCCTGTAAAATAGCACATCAATACCTGCCAGAACAAGATTTACCTCTACGTCACAGTCAATATCAAGACATATCTTTACCTTCCCTTGAGGATGAAGTGAGCTTACTAGAAATTAGTGGCTATATGCGTAATCAGCTATTAAGAGATAGTGATGTGATGAGTATGTCATGGGGTTTAGAACTACGAGTACCAATTGTAGACAGAGTGTTGCTAGAAACAATTGCTTCTATACCTAGTAACTTGCGGTTAATGCCACAAAAAAGATTATTAGTTGAAGCTGTTCCAGAATTACCAACTTGGGTAACAAACAAACAAAAAAGAGGGTTTTCCTTTCCTTTTCCAAAGTGGATTGATGATGAATGGCATGAATGTTTTACAGGGATGAATTCAGCTAAAGATATCCATTTAGGAGTTTGGTATCGTCGCTGGAGTCTGGCACTATTAAAATATTGGTGGGAAACGATTTCTCACTAATCTCTAACTTAAAAAATTTAGGGTATTTGCCAAAAAACTAACTAACTCCGATGAAGACAGTCGCAAAATCATTAAATGTATGTCATGTA
>NZ_DF978421.1:179176-240172 GCF_002897135.1 Nostoc cycadae WK-1
TAGTTGCCAATATTAATGAAAATAGTGGTGGGCCAGCTTATTCGGTAACGAACCTAGCGCAAGCTTTATCTGAACAAGGAATTTACCCGCATTTATTTACCCTGGACTATCAAGGACATGGTAAACAAGTCGCTACAAAAAATGTCAATCTCCACAGTTACACTGCAACCAAACTAGCAAAATATTTGCGGGGATTTCAGCCAAGTGCTGGTTATGCTTTACAAAATTTGGCAGCAGCAGAGTTAGATTTAATTCATAATCACGGTCTGTGGATGTTTCCTAATATTTACGCCCGACAAGCAGCTGTAAGGAATAATCTACCATTAATCACTTCTCCTAGAGGAATGTTAGAATCATGGTCTTTACGGAACAGTTGGTTTAAAAAACTACCAGCCTGGTTTTTGTATGAACGAGAGAATCTCCAGAAAGCGATCGCCTTTCATGCAACTTCTCAAGAAGAAGCCAACTCCCTACGCCAACTCAATTTTCATCAACCAATCGCTGTGATTCCCAATGGAGTTAGTCTTCCTAACCTAGATACTCAACCTAGTCGAGAAGTTTTAATTAGGCTATTTCCCCAAATAGCTGACAAAAAATGGTTACTGTTTCTCTCAAGGATTCATCCCAAAAAAGGTCTAGATAACTTACTATTTGTTTGGAAAACACTGGTAAAGCAATTTCCTGATTGGCATTTGCTCATTGCTGGTTCTGACTTAATTGGCTATCAATCCAAATTAGAAGAAATCACAGCCACATTACAATTGCAGTCACAGGTGACATTTACAGGAATGCTATCAGGTGAACAGAAAGCCTCTGCATTTAGTAACGCTGATTTATTTATTCTGCCAACTCATTCCGAAAATTTTGGAATTGCAATTGCTGAGTCTTTAGCTTATGGCGTACCCGTGATCACTACAAAAGGCGCACCTTGGGAAGATTTAGAAACATATAACTGTGGCTGGTGGGTTGAGATTAGCCAGCCTGATCTAACAAATGCTTTAGTACAAGCAATGGAGATGTCGGAACGTGAACGACAAGCAATGGGTGTTCAAGGCAGAAATTTAGTGAAAGCAAAATATTCTTGGAATGCGATCGCCCAAGATATGTCCAGTGTTTACCAGTGGATTCTGGCTGGTGGTGAACCCCCTAGTTGTGTTCAGTTTTATTCCGCTTAAGGAGGTAGGCTTGATTATTACCATTGCTACAGGCCCCTGGCTACCTATTCCGACCCTACAAGGAGGAGCGCATCACCGTCTTTGGCAAGGCTTGGCCGAAGAATTTGCGGCCGCTGGTCATCAAGTAACTATCCTATGTCGGGCTTATCCAGGACAACCCCCCACAGAAACCATCAATGGTGTGAGATATATCCGTCGCGGAGGCTTTTCCCAAAGTCCAAACATCTGGTTAGACTTACTCAAAGACTTAGCCTACGCTCTTCAAACATTTCCTACCTTACCATCTGCTGATATTTTGGTGATCAACGATTTTTGGCTACCTGTGTTTGCACCACTACGTAGTCAGGTTGGTAAAATTGTCATCAGTGTCGGTCGATTTCCTAAAGGACAATACTCTCTATATCATCGTGCAGACCGCTTTATTGTGTTGTCAAAGTCCATTTGGCAAGGAATTGCACAACAGTATCCAGCTGCAATTCCACGTATGCGATTAATTCCTAACCCAGTCGATACTCGCGTTTTTTCTCCACCCACACAAAATCGGACAGATAGTGGAGAAAAGATAATTTTATATGTGGGAAGAATTCATCCAGAGAAAGGTATTCATCTGCTAATAGATGGGTTTTCTATTTTGTCACAACAAATTTCTCAGGTGAAATTGAGGATTATTGGGCCAAGTAAAGGCAGTCAAGGTGGTGGGGGTGACAATTATTTAAATAAGTTAAAACTGCAAGCAAAGGAACTAAATGTAGAGTTTCTTGAGCCAATTTTTGAACCTACAAAATTAGTGGAAGTGTATCGACAAGCTGATGTCTTTTGCTACCCTTCTTTAGCAGAAAAAGGTGAAGCTTTTCCGATTGCCCCTTTAGAAGCGATGGCTACTGGGTTGGTACCAATAGTTTCCTACTTAAGCTGTTTTCAAGACTATATTAAAAACGAGGAAACAGGATTTTACTTTGAACATCGGAGTCCTGATGCTGCAAACAACCTAGCTACAGTTATGTCATCTGTGATTTTGAATCACCAGACAAGACATCAAATCAGTATTGAAACTAGCCAGAAAGCAGCTGAATATAGTTATCAACGTATTGCCCAGTTATATCTGGATGATTTTGAATATTTAATTAGTAATCAAGCTCTCAATAATGAGACAAAATTAAATTCTTTGATGGAGAGATAAAAGTAAAAAGGAAAAAAAATTCTGTAATTAATTGTATGAGAGAAGAAATTACGCCACTCATTCTGACATATAATGAAACACCAAATATTGCTCGCACTCTAGAAAAATTGCATTGGGCAACTGTAATAGTAGTTATTGATAGTTATAGTACAGATACAACTCTAGAAATTTTGAGTTCTTATCCCCAGGTAGAAATATTTCAAAGAAAGTTTGATACTTTTGCTGGTCAATGCAATTATGGCTTAACCAAAATTTCGTCTCAGTGGGTGCTTTCGCTAGATGCTGATTATGTTTTAACGGATGAGTTAATTGATGAAATTCAAGCACTACCGGCAGATTCAGATATAGATAGTTACAGTATTCGATTCAAATATTGTGTCTTTGGTAAACCTTTGCGTGGTACACTGCTGCCACCGCGTAAAGTCCTCTACAAGAGAGAAAAAGCAATTTATCAAGATGATGGTCATGCTCACCGAGTTTTGGTAGATGGTAAATCTGCAATGCTATCTGCATATATTCATCATGATGATCAAAAACCCTTAAGTCGTTGGCTGTGGGCGCAGGATCGTTATATGGTAATTGAAGTAAAAAAACTCTTAGAAACACCAATACAAGAATTGAGTTGGAGCGATCGCATCCGTAGGCAAAAAATTCTTGCTCCCGTTATTATATTGTTTTATTGCTTAATTCTCAAAGGTGGCATTTTTGATGGTTGGGAAGGTTGGTACTATGCTTTCCAACGTGTATTAGCAGAAATTCTTCTCGCTACTCGTTTGATTGAAATGGAGAAGTTGATCCTACACAAACATCATAAAATCAACTAACAATATTATTTGCATATCTCCTTTCTTAAAATTCCCCGCATAGTAATCTTGAACAAAAAGCAGCCTGTAAGTAAAATTAAAGGCTGCTTTTTAATATGACTACACTATTTAGTTAGGCGCTCGGACACCATTTCTCCCGAATGCAGAATAGTCTGCATTTGGGAAGAGGCTGTCATGACCATCTACCTTATAATCAAATCCTTGAATTGGGACGATTTGCTTATAGGTAATCTCCTTAGAAGGATCGGGCGATGTTCTGGCATTTTTGCCATAGGCATCTGTATAAATTACAGAAGATGGAGAGTTATTAAAGGCTAATCCAGAAAAGTGACTCCCTATACCAACTGTTCCTCGGAAAGGTGAACGAGGATCATCCCACACTACTTGGCTACCAGCTGCAAGGGTTTCTTGGCATAACAAGGTTTTAGCAAGAGGATGAGTAGGGGAGTAACACAAATCTACCGTTCTGCCAATCTTCGTTGCAGAAGACGCATCATAAAAACGGGCAGGATTTGTGACTCTAAAGTAAAAGTCACCTCGTACGAATTGTGTTAGCCAGTATTCAGGTGTTCTGTTTTGAACTAAAGAAGACTGTTCGTCTTGAGAGCCACGCGTATAGCAGTCCTTGGTAGGAATGGCTCGATGAGCGCCGTCTGTTGGCTGATTGAGCGGGTTCGGCGTAATACCCGAAGGCAAGGATGCGTCACAGTAAGTTGCTTCAGGTTCTTTGAAGTACCCAGGCGCACCAAACAAGCCAAACTGTTTGACATTGAAAGGTTGTTGTCCATCGCATTTACCAGCCACAAACATTTCATGTGCCGTATTTGTGAGTGCATCGGGTGAATGTGAACCCATATGTAGTTTTACAAGTACATCACATTTTGTTGTGCTACTGCTATTGTTAGCATTGTACATAGTCCAGTTATTGGCCACAAAAACCTTATGCCCATAGTGGTCTTCATGTCTGGGATTAGCTGGGTCATTAATTGCGTGCTGTTCGTTGATATAGCCGAAAGCTGGCATACCCGCAGTAGTAAATACTTCTGAACTGAGTGGGTTATCGCCATGCTCATGACCATAGGTACAATAAGTGTTTGTTTCTGGGTTAAAGTCTACTGGTGGGTGCCAAGTTGGGTAGATTTTATTATCGTCAGCTTTTACCCAATAAGTGTCGTGTATCCATTTAGGACATTCCCAAGTTTTTCCAGGAGACCATAGACCGTATGATTTCGCTAGTGTCGCAGAACTTGCAGGAAGCAAATCTTTTGTCCGCACTGGGCTACCAGCAATTGGTATCACAGGTGCAGGTTTGTTGACCATAGTGGTAGATTGCCATTTTTGTATCTGGTCAATTGTCTGCGTTGTATCCTTAGCCCAGAAAGCAAACCAATTAAAGCGCATTGTGCTGTTGGTGCCTGGGAACCTGATAACTAGGTTTTGTTTATCTTTGGCAAGGCTTGTATTCAAAGGACAAGGAACAGTACGGTAGGTTGACACAGAACCGGTACTGTTGATGGTACATGTTCCCAATACAGTACCACTAGCCGAGCCTAAACGGACTTCAACAACGTTAGTGCCTGAAGCCAACGCAACACGGAGCATCAGTGCTTCCACACCACTGCCTAAATCAATGTTGTTGTAGATTGCATAATTGCCGCCGGACGTATTCGACAGTTCTTGGGTCTGTTCACCAGGTGAAAGGAAGAATGGATCTTCACTGTTTTCAAAATAATCTCCCCAGACTGTTGTTAACCCAACACGGGACGAAAACTTGAGCGCATCTATACGCTGAAAGACTGGCCAAGGAGCGATCGCACTCGACGGAATGGTCGATGTCGATGTTGGTGTTGGCGTTGGTGTTGGTGTTGGTGTTGGTGTTGGTGTTGGTGTTGGTGTTGATTGGGCAGCAGCAACAAAATTAATGTCACGGAAATAGTTTGAATTCAGGTAAGAATTATTGGGGAACGCACCTACAGTCGTGTTAAAAACCCCATTGTTAACTCCCAGTGAACTCAAGTTACCATTGAGTATGGTGTTAATAAATCCACCAACTGTAACTGCATAATAAGCATTAGTGTTGACAGAGACCACATAGGTCGTATTCGCTTGAATATTCAGTGGTGTATTTAGAGCCTGTTGCTGCCAACCAGAATCAGTCTCGTTAGTAAAAGTAACACTACTCAGTTGAGTTCCTGCTGCCGACCAGATTCTGCCGACGTGAGTTCCTGTCTCGTTAGAAGCTTTCCAGTAGCGAATGGAGCTAATTTGTCCCTCTGTGGCACTGCGGAATTTCATGCCTAATTCATAGGGAATTCCATCAGTCTTGAAAGTACTAGGAACTTGAGTTGTTAAAACTGTTTGACCAGTGGTGGTTGTTTGTGCATAAATTACGCCAGAGAAGCTCAAAAGCAGCGAAAGAGCAGCGAGGACGCAAAACTTGATATATTTAATCTTCTTCATAATTATTTAGCAATTGACGCTTTCTGCTGTGATATTAAAGTTAGTTCTGGCAGTACACGTCTCTGTATCAGCGCTGCCTACAAGCATTTCTCCACCGTAAGTAAGGCGATTTGAAACTAAGCGATACACACTCAGTTTTATGGCCGTACTAGCTTGGATATTCGTGGATGGAGTTTCATCCTGCGTCAATTGCCTATTTGTCAAAAACTTATTGAGACTAAAATTCTTTTTCTCAACATACCTGTTATTGCTTTTGTTGATTGGGACAAGATTAGCTTTACAGCCTGAAATAGCCCAAAAGAACCTAGCATAAATAACAGGAGCAGTTGATTCTGCTACTGTCACAAAGTGATTGAAATGCTTCATGGAACCTCTTAGCCGGATTGTCTTTATATCGGGAACATAACTTCTATCTAACAATTTAGAAGTATTGAGAAATGAACTATGAACACACTTTTTGACGATTGCTTCTCCTAAAATAAGCTCTAGATCTAATTTTCAGAAGAAACTGATCACGCAATCTTAATTTGGGACTAACACTAAGTTAAATGAATGAAGAAACTAGGTTTTGGATATGAGACCTTTGTTTCGTACAAGGTTACAGGAATTAAACGAACTCTGAGAACAGTGATCAATCGTACCTCCTCACTAAATCAGAAGACTTCACATTCTGCCTGAGTAAATTTACCATAAATTCATATATCGTCAAACAAATCCTCGTAGATATACGTGAATTTAATTGCCTTAAAAAATCTCATAAGCTGATTTGGTAAGCTTTTCAAGTAAATTTATGAAGTTTAAATTAATCACACTAGTCTCATGAATGTCTTCTCTATGTAGACAGTTCAATAGGAGTTATCCTGTGTGTCTTCAAGAGAATGGTAAACTGGTTCATGAAGAATATAAGTTGAAAATATGCAAATATAGATAAAATTGTTGAAGCCTCAAATAACAGGATATTTGACTTTGGCTGAGGTAATTTTATCCTGAACTCACTCGGTGTCTGATTAAGAGTAAACATCTAAACGCCAAGATATTTTTATACTTGGTCGTACGGCATAACAAAAAATTTACAGTTTAATTTGCTTGATGATTTCTATATTTAATTGACAATTTATTAGCTTGATATATGCGGTTAGATAGCTATACTACTGATACTTATACTCCTGGCGCACCTTTATGGAAACAAGTGTTGTGGTATTTCCTTGGTTTTTCTGTGGTGCAGAATCGGTGGTTAACTGCTTCAATCTTAAAAGTTTGGATACTTCGCAGTTTTGGAGCGCAGATAGGTGAGAATGTGCGGATTAAACCAGGTGTGCGTGTGAAGTTTCCCTGGCGGCTAGTTGTCGGTGATCATGTGTGGATTGGGGAAGATGCTTGGATTGATAATCTAGCAACTGTAACGATTGAAAGTCATGTGTGTATATCTCAAGGCGTGTATCTCTGCACAGGCAACCATGACTGGAGTCATCCTGATTTTAAATTAATTACTGCACCAATTCACATTCAAGAAAGTAGTTGGATTGCTGCTAAGTCGATAATTGGCCCTGGAGTAAGTGTTGGGAAGGGTGCAGTATTGACTTTGGGTGGAGTTACAGGCCGTTCTTTAGAAGCGATGACAATCTATGCAGGTAATCCCGCCCAGCCAATCAAGCAGCGTAAGATTTAATTGTAGTGAAGGGCGATCGCACCAAATTTACAGAGTATTCCTATTCGCAATTCAAAGTTAAATGTTTTTAGGAATGGTCAGCAGTTTTTATAATTCTGAAGCTGTATCTGGGGCAATAATTTCACCAGTACCTATTTCTAGGATCATGTCTTGATCAGTAATTAATTCACTCAATTCCTTGACTTGTAAATTCATTTCTGCACAAGCTTGACGGAGTTCTTGAGCAAAAGTGTTGAGATCATCACCATAGCCACATTGATAGGCAGCGGTTTCAATTCCTTGCTTGGCGTTTGCTCTGGCACAATCTACTAGTTCTGTGCCATACAATGGTTTTGCAGATGGCATAATTCTGATGTTTATTGATTAGAGGTTGATTTTAGATTATCCATGATTAATTAATCGCACATCCCTCTGATGGAATAATCATCACTTGCAACAATAATTACTATGCAGATAGAGTGGCTTCAGCTAATAAATTGCAATCAGTATTTTGGTTAAAAGTAAGGATAATCTTTTGGTTGATATTTGTTGTATTTAGCGCCTGTTAGAAAATACTTTGGGAAGAAGTGCATCTTGGCCATAAAATTCTACACGGGGAACTAAACAGAGTGCATCCCCGATTCACCCTTAGCCAAGGAGTTTTGTTGTGGACTTATCCCGTATTCCTGCTCAACCAAAACCGGGTATTCTCAATGTTCTGATTGAAATCCCAGGCGGGAGCAAGAATAAATACGAGTATGACAAAGAACTGGAAGCTTTTGCCCTAGACCGAGTGCTTTATTCTTCGGTAAGATATCCATTCGATTACGGCTTTGTGCCGAATACTTTGGCTGATGATGGCGACCCGCTGGATGGGATGGTGATTATCGATGAGCCAACTTTCCCTGGTTGTATTATTGCTGCGCGACCAATAGGTATGTTAGAGATGATTGATGGTGGCGATCGCGATGAAAAAATTCTTTGTGTACCAGACAAAGACCCACGCTATACCCATGTCAAATCTCTTAACGACGTAGCGCCACACCGTTTAGATGAAATTGCTGAATTTTTCCGCAGTTATAAAAACTTGGAAAAGAAAGTAACAGAAATTCTTGGTTGGCAAGATGTCGGTAAAGTCTCAGCCTTAGTAGAACAGTGCATTAAAGCTGCTAAATAAGCATTGCTGAGTTAGGAGTGTTGATTCTTAACTCCTAACTCTTCAACTTCACGAAGTGCTAGGTACAAAATTCACAAAGACTGCCTCCTGCTTTCCTATACTAGAGTCAGGTAATCGCAAAAATAAACAGCTTGATATTTGCAAATTGCCTATCTGGCCACAAAAACTTCAAAACGAAATGCAGCGTACAGTCCTTTTGGCGAAAATACACAACTGCACCCTCACCGGGGCAAATATTAATTATGTAGGAAGTATCAGCATTGATGAAATATTGTTAGAAAAAGCTGGCATTTTACCCTACGAGCAAGTGCAAGTAGTTAACGTTGCCAATGGTGAGCGCTTCATTACATATACAATCACGGCTCCAGCTAATTCGGGAATTATTGAATTAAATGGGGCGGCGGCACGTCTAGGCATTGTAGGCGATCGCTTGATTATAATGGCTTACGGGCAGTTCTCTTTGGAAGAGTTAAAAAATTACTCTCCTACGGTAGTCATTGTGGACGAAAAAAACCGACTATTAGAAGTGCGGCACTACGATGACCTGCTCAGTAAGGTCTAATTTTTCAGAAAAATGTCAAATCTTGCGCCGTCGGATTTCCAAAGTTCCGTAACTGAAACCGCAACTACGTCTCCTATTAGTTCAGCGGGTGAATTTTTTGTGCAGTTTTGGGGTGTTAGGGGTTTAATTGCCACCCCTGCTAGTAATGCCAATCGCTATGGCGGCAACACTGCTTGTGTAGAAATACAAGTAGCAGGTAAACGCTTGATTTTTGATGGTGGAACTGGTATACGCATACTCGGTAAATCTTTGCGACAACTGCAACAGCCCATAGAAGCACATTTATTTTTTACCAACTCCCAATCGAATCGCATTCAAGGGTTTCCTTTTTTTGCACCAGCATTTGTCCCAGAAAACCGCTTTCATATTTACGGTTCGGCTGCTTCTAATAGTGCTTCGATTAAACAATGCCTCTGCGACCAAATGCTACAGCCACACTTTCCTTATCCATTCCAGGTGATGCAGTCGGAATTGCAGTTCTATAATTTGCTCCCTGGTGGCGAGGTGCAGTTAGATGATGTGGCGATCTCCACGGCATTGATTAATCAAACTCAGCGTTCTGTTGGCTACCGAGTTTCTTGGCAAAACAAAAGTGTTGCTTATATCAGTGATTTAACCAAAAATGCTGATCCTGTTGATCAAGAGCAGATTTTACAGCTGGTAAAAGGTGTGGATTTGCTGATTGCCAATGCTACTTACAGTCCGCCTACAGCTAACAACCATGAATCTTCTGATTTACACTGGCAAGCGGCTGTAGAATTAGCCCAAACTGCCGCAGTAAAGCAGTTAGTTATTTCTCATCATCATCCAGACGACGATGATGATTTTCTTGATCAAGTGCAAACCGATGTTAAATCTGTTTTTGCCCAAGGTTTACTAGCCTGTGAAGGTTTAGTATTATCGGTTGGCAAGTAATTTACTTAACACATTTAATAATTCCATATACTCCGCGAGTTTCTAGCTGTACACAGTCTGGATGAAACCCTGCGGCGATCGCCATTTGCGGCAATTCATCTGGAGTGAAAAAGCGAAAAACTATACTAGGTAACGGTTGCAGGAATGTAGTTGCAAACAGCTTACCGCCACTACGCAATGCTTGATAAATATTGCGTAGTCCTTGTGTAGCATCAGGCCAGCAGTGCATGGCAGCGCCACTATAAACTGCATCTAGAGAATTTGGTGTAAAGGGTAACGCTGCGACATCGCCTCGAATGATGGTTATCTGCGATGGTGATATGCCCTCTAGTTGCATTTGTTGTTGTACTTGCCCTAGCATTGCCTCTGAGTAATCCAGTGCAATAATTTGTTCACACTGCTGCAATAATGCCAAACGTCGGGAAAAAATACCTGTACCACAACTAATATCAGCTACAATTCCCAAGTTTTGACCAAAAAATTCTCTACACTCCTGAAATTCAATATCAATCCCACCAACATTACGTAACCCCATCGCCCAAATTGGTGGTAGGATGCGCTCGTATAAAAAGGAAATGATTGGTAAACGAAATAGCTCTGTGCGTAGAGGTTGTGAATCAACAGCATCATCAATCTCACCCTTGATTCGCTCAGGAGTTAAATCTAGTGAAGCAGAGGGTAGTTTTGCTAGTTCATTACGAAAGTAATTGTGACACTGATTGCAATCTTGTGGTGCGGTAGTGAGAGTTTTGTAACAAACAGGACAGGCGATCGCTTCCTCTAAACTAGACATAGCTTTTTTATTTTCATCCAAACTGAATCACTTCTAACTGATAATATTTAATTATGTATTAATTACTACATCCCATAAATGAGAAAATTTGATAAATTAATGACTAGATAATAACTAGCACTTGCATTGATTAAGGGAAAACACTGTTGAAAAGTGTAAGATTTTTATAAATTTCTTGCTAAAAATCCGTAAATATTGTAATTTAAACATCATTACACTGTAGTATTTTTGCCAGAGAACATTGCTACTGTATACGGACAGTAGCAATGTTCTCAAAAAAAGCAGTAAACAAACTTATTTGGGTGTATCACATTTCGACAAATTACCTCAGCATAGAATTCCAAGCTATGTAAACAAAGTCTACATCCTTAGCAGACTTATATGTAGTTAGCTTTCGGCAAATTGTTGCTGAAGGACAGACTCATTTTGTCTACATAGTCGGGAATTTAACTGTGGCGACTTATTCTTGTTCACTCATTTTTCAAGGTACAGGTAGGTAAACAAAAGATGGCAATAATCAAGTTAATGTTTGCTATTAGCTTGACAGTAGTTCCCGTAATTCTAAGTTTTGTAGAACCAGCCGCAGCACAAAGAAGACTTAGAGCTAATACATACTCTCAAACAGGAGAAAACGAGCAAGGTGTGGATGCTCAATTCAATTTAGTTGATACGGCTAGGGATGGTAGTGCAATAACTGATAGTGCCAGTAGCTCAAGATTAGGTCTATTTCAAGGAGCCATACAAGACTATGTAGAAGGGGTGGGAGAAGTTTGTCTTAACCCTGACCGTGAAGCTAACCAGCCTAATTGCCCTTCTGATTATAGCGGTACAGGTCGTTATGTTTTAGATGCTTCTGGGTTCCCGATTTTAAATCCAGATTACCCTTTCATTCCTGATGCTGGATTTATTCCATTCGATGCAGATTTACGGGCAGAATTTATTGAACAAGATCAACTGTTTGAATCTCAATTTGGAGGTATTCGAGACAGTATTGCATATAGTATTATCCGCCCAGGACAAACTGAACCATTGTACAGTTATCGCCTAGACTTTGCCAGCTTTGGATTTGATCAAAATCAAGCTATCAACAATTTGTCTTATATTCTGGAACAAAATGTCTTAGGCAGAGCGCGTCCCGTAATAGTTTTTGATGATTTCACCGATTTAGGAATAGGCGACGCTCTCATCCAAAATCGTTTTGAGCGAAATATACCAGATGCTGTCCCTGAACCTAGTGCCACTCTTGGGGCTTTAGCTGCTGTAAGTATAGGTCTACTCCTCAAGCGAAAAACAAAATAGGTTGGAACTAGTTCAATACACAAAAAATCAACATCACGATTTTCCAATTTTGCTGTAAACACAGCTTTTCTCTTTTGCATTCAAGATAGTTTTGATAGCCCTGGTGAAAATGTCAATAATCAAATTAGCGTTTGCTATTACCTTGTCAGCAGTTCCTGTAATTCTAAGTTTTGTAGAACCAGCCGCAGCACAAAGAAGACTTAGAACTAACACATATTCTCAAACAGGCTCAGACCAACAAAATGCGCTTGCTCAATTTAATTTAGTTAATACCGCCAGGGATGGCAGTGAAATAACTGATAGTGCCAGTGACTTAAGAGTAGGTCTATTTCTAGGAGCTATACAAGACTATATATCAGGGAATGGAGAAGTTTGTATTAACGGTGGTAATCTTGGTTTTCAACCCAATTGTCCTGCAAGTTCCATTAACACAGGTCGTTATGTTTTAGATGCGAATGGCTTCCTCATTTTTAATCCAGATCGACCTTTTGTTCCTAATACCATTCCATTTGATGCAGATTTACGGGCAGAATTTATTCAAGATGACGAATTTATCTCATATAGTATTGTTCGCCCAGGACAAACTGAACCAGTATTGAATTATCGCTTATACTTTGCCAGCTTTGGATTTGACCACAATCAAGCTGTCAACAATTTGTCTTATATCCAGGAAGAAAATATCTTAGGCAGAGCAAGTCGTACTTTCACTTCTTCTGATGGTTCTATCGAATTAATAGGTGGCGACGTTCTCATCCAAAATCGTTTTGAGCGAGACATACCAAATGCTGTCCCTGAACCTAGTGCCACTCTTGGGGCTTTAGCTGCTGTGAGTATAGGGTTGTTATTCAAGCTGAAAAAGAAACAAGTTTAAAGTAAATCGCATTCAACCAACGCCACCTGTTTAGGTTGTTGTATTAACAGCACAACTCACAATTCATTTCTATAAAGCTAAAGCTGCTCAAAGTCATGCACATATCGTCATTCAGAGTCTGGGCTTCTACCGGAGGTTTTTTGTTATGTCTGTTAGCTACTCAACCAACTACAGCACAAATTATTCCAGATACCTCTTTACCCCAAAACTCTATCGTTCCGCCTAATTGTATCGACTGTGAAATTACAGGTGGTACTAGAGTAGGTAACAATCTTTTTCATAGCTTTGAGCAGTTTTCTGTACCTACAGGTAGCGTTGCTTATTTCAATAACGCTGTGACTGTCGAGAACATCATCAGCCGTGTCACAGGTAACTCTATTTCTAACATTGATGGGTTAATTCGTACTAATCCAGCAGCTAACTTGTTTTTACTTAATCCTTATGGAATTATTTTTGGCCCCAATGCTTCACTTGATGTTGGTGGCTCTTTTATTGCAACTACTGCTAGTAAATTGGCTTTTGCTGATGGCACTGTATTTAATACCACAACAAATGGAACTACACCTCTGCTAACTATCAGCCGACCAATAGGTCTGATATTTAATCAAACGCCCGGTAGAATTGTCAATCAAGCAGCTTCATTAGATTTAAATGACAATCCGATTGGGCTTCAGATACCTACAGGAAAGACTTTAGCACTTGTGGGTGGTGAAGTAGCCCTAGAAGGCGGCTTCTTAACCACACCGGGAGGGAGAATTGAGTTGGGTAGTGTTTCTGGTAATAGTGTAGTTAGTCTGACTCCTATAGATAAGGGCTGGATGTTAGGTTATGCAGGTGTACAAAACTTTCAAGACATTACTTTAAATCAGGCAGCTTTTATTGGTTCCAGTGATTTAATGGGTGCTGACATCAAAATTCAAGGAAGGCTAGTTTCCGTGACTGAAGGTAGTCAAATTAGCTCCTTAGCTGGAACTGGTGGTCAAGCCGGAAATCTTCAGATCAATGCTTCCGAGCAATTAGAACTAGTGGGGAATCCAGAAGATTTATTCGTCACTGGTTTGTCTAATGAAGTTGAGGGTGAAGCTACAGGTGAAGGTCGAAGTTTAGAAATTGCTACTAAACGCTTGATTATTCAAGGAGGAGCGCAAGTTTCAACAACTACCTATGGTACAGGTCAAGGAATAAATTTAAATGTAAGAGCCACGGAATCAGTAGAAATAACAGGTAACTCGCCAATTTTTAATGTTCCTAGCGGTCTTTTTGCCGTAGCTGATTTAGAAGCTACTCAACAAGGAGGTACATTAACAATTGAAACTGGACGTTTGATTCTTAAAGATGGAGCGCAGGTTTCAACTTCAACTTTTGGTGCAGGTGATGCAGGAGATTTAAGAGTAATAGCATCTGACTTGGTAACAGTTGAAGGTAGGACTCCAGATAATGTGCAAGCTAGTGGCTTGTTTGCTCAAGTTGAACAAGGAGCCACAGGTGATGGTGGAAATTTAAAAATTGAGACGCAGAAGTTAAATGTTTTAGGAGGAGCGCAGATATCAACTTCGGCTCGCAGTGGTGGTAGCGGTGGAAATTTAACTATTGATGCTGGCGATTTTGTCCTTTTGAGTGGGTTTGCATCGACAGCAGACGATTTGAGTAGAAGCAACATTCTGGTTTCCGCAGAGAGGGGAACTACCGAGAATGGCGGTAGTTTAAATATTACTACTGGGCGGCTCACTGTCGAGAAGGGAGCGAGAATTTCAGCAGATAACTTTGGTACTGGTCAAGGAGGAACCGCGACATTAAATGTTAGACAGTTAGTAGTTCAAAATGGCGGTGCAATTAGAGCGGGTTCTTTTGGTGAAGGCCCTGGTGGAACTTTAACTGTAAATGCTGACGATTTTGTTCAGGTTATTGGTACAGGAATGATCGGTTCTACTTTTGTACCTAGTACCTTGTTTACTCAAGCTGAAGCATCAGGAAGAGCAGGTAACTTAAACATTACAACCCCTAGACTCAATGTTGGAGATGGAGGACGCGTGACAGTTAATGGTGTAGGTTCTGGTGCTGCTGGTAACTTAATCATTACAACTAATGAACTGCGCCTTAACAGAGGTAGTTTAACTGCTGAAACCAACGCCAAAGAGGGGGCTAATATCTCTTTGCAGGGCTTAAAACTTTTGTTTTTACAAAATCAAAGCCTGATTTCTGCTCAAGCTTTCAATAATGCTAACGGTGGAAATATCAATATCGATGCCTCTAATGGTTTTGTAGTTGCAGTTCCCAAACAAAATAATGACATTATTGCTACTGCCTTTATAGGACGAGGTGGCAATATTAACATTACAGCCAATAATATCTTTGGGTTTGAAGTAGGTAGATCTAGTCCAGGGGACACAGCTAATAATATTGATGCTAGTTCTGAGTTTGGTTTTGCTGGCAATGTAACTATTAATACACCAGATGTAGACCCTAGCCGTGGTTTAGTTAACTTACCTACAAGTTTGGTAGATGCTTCACAGGCGATCGCTTCTGGTTGTTCTGCTAATGCTAAGGAGGGTGGCGAGCTTATCGTTACAGGACGCGGAGGTTTGCCACCTAGCCCTCATTTAGCACTCAGTAGCGATATAGTATGGTCAGATACTCGGATAACTAAAATTAGCAGCGTGATAAATCAAAGAGCAGGGATCGCTATTCCTAATGTTAAGCCCAACACTAACAATGTATTAGCCAATGTACCTGCTAATGGTTGGGTGTTTAACAACAAAGGTGAAGTAACACTATTGGCAAATGCTCCTAGTGATACACCTCTGTATATGAGATTAATTTCTACTAGCTGTTCAACATAATAAGAACACAAAAAAATCGCAGAGTATGCGTAAGTCCTAATTTTGTTTTCGCGCTAAGAGTTGGCGAGCAACTAAATATGTTGCAAGGTATTCTCTGAGGCTGACTTGACGATTTGGCTGAGTTCTTGAAGTTTGGCAGCAACTGTACCATTAGTTAATAGTTCTTCTGTTTTGGCTATACCCGATCGCATATCTGAACAAATCCCACTGCGCCAGAGATAAAAACCCCCATTCCACAAGGCTGTTTGCATTAATTCTCCTGGTTTTCCGGCGAGAACATCTTGAATGTGGGTAATTAATTCTTCTGTAGTTCCTAAAGGGACATTTTTGGTAGTGAAGCCGTAATCATGGGGAGATAACAGCAATCTTTCTAAATTGGGGGTTGCTGATAAAGCGATAATTGCAGTGCGATCGCGTGGTAAATCACAACTACCTTCTAACCCTTTAATTAAGGTATAGTTTTTCACACCTCTTAGCTCTAATGCAGCTTGAAACATTCCTTCTGTCGGTGGGTGGACAAACCCAGCAATTAAATGAGCATCCCCAGCGTAAGGACACCAAATTAATTCCATTGTGGCAAAGGGCGGACGTTTACCAAGTTGGTCGCGGTATTCCCAAAGACTTTGGGTTAAGGGAAAATGATTTGGTGTATAGATAAAGCCAATTTTTGTTTGTTCAAAGACTTGCTGGGTTTGAGGTAACTCTAAAGCAGTCCAATCTATACCTAAACCTTGCCATATTTCTATTAAAGGTAAACCATATTTTGTGGGCAAGCGATCGCCACCGTGCATCACCACAGGTTGTCCAGCCGCCGCTAGGAGTAAAGCTGTGACGGGGCTAATGGGTGCAGTACGGGTTCTGCCATCATAGGGTATGCCCAGTACAATAACTGGAGATGCAGATGGAATTGCTTGGAGTTTTGCCCCTAGTTCATCATAAGCATCTAACATCCCTGCCAATTCTGCGCCCGTTGGTCGTTTGATGCGATGGGCAATTAAAAATGCACCGATTTGGGCTGGTGTTGCTTCTCCCAGCAACATCATTTTAGTAGCGATCGCAGCTTCAGTACGAGTTAAATTTTCTCCCGTATGATTGCCACTACCTACTTTTTTTAGTAGTTCCCTGAAGATATTGCTCATATTAGTCGTTGGTCATTTGTCAATGGTCATTAGTACAGACTTTTGACCATTGACTATGGACTGTTGACTCATCATACTTCAGGAAGCCGATCGCTGTTCTTCTAATTGCAGGGGAATATTTTCTAAGACTAGTTCCCAAAAGTGCTTAATTGGGGGAATATGCAAGCGGTCTTGAGTTGTTACCATCACTACACGACGAGTCAAGCCAGCATTATCTAACGGACTATTGGCTAAGGGGCGAACTGCTAAGGTTAGATCATGACGGGCTTCGACTAAGGCGGAAGTAGGAAGTAAGGCTATTAATTCGCCTTGACGTACAACTCCCCGGAAGGCATCAAGGGTATTAACTTCTAAAGCCGCATGAAGTGTAGCTTCTAAGCGCTCAAATTTATCTTGGACTAATCGCTGCATTCCATAACCATCTTTAAATACTACTTGGGGATAACGCACCAATTCTGACCAAGGGATACGTTCATATTGAGCGAGAGGATGATTCGCTGCGGTGAGGACTTCTATTGGTTCATCGTATAAAACTTCCACCACCATTTCTCTACCGGTGGTTAAAAAGCGATTATTCATCACGATCGCTAAATCTACTAAACCATCTTTGAGAACTTTTAAGGCGCGATCGCTGCCCAAAGATGTTACCCGCAATTGTACTTCGGGATAATCACGACAGAATTTTTGTAATACTGGCGGTAGGTAAGAAGCACATAACGAGTGAATTGAGGCAATGCACAATTCTGGCTGTTTTCCTGCCATTAAATCTGTTAACTCTTGTGTAGCAACTTGCCATTCCTGACAAATTTTGCGGACACGGGGTAATAAACGTTCTCCGCCCAAGGTTAATTTAGCATGAGTGTTGCGGTGAAACAGTTCCACACCCAAATCTGCTTCTAAGGCTTGAATCTGGCGACTGATAGTTGATTGGGTGACACCACATTGTCTGGCTGCTTGTTGGAAGCTACCACTATCGGCGATCGCTAAAAAAGCTTGCAACTGCTCTAGTCGCATGTTAATGTAGCCTGAATTACATTTATGGCTGTCATTAAGTTAACGGTTTTCCCTCCAAAATTTAGTAGAGTTTGTTACATATGCTAGTAACTGACATATTTTAATAGAAATTTAACTTTTCCTTGTGATCTAAATAAACCTCAGCAGTCAGAAGTCAGTAGGAATTTCGGTCAAAATTACGGTTTTTTACAATCGCTCAATTACTTGCATTAGGAATTTCCCAGACATAAATTATCAAACATCCTCTCAGGAGTCAGGAGCAAGAATTTAGAGTTGAATTCTGTGTGACACTTCGGCCAGATCAGGGGATGATTTTTGTCTCACGCAAAGGCAAGGCAGCGTGTTGGGCGTCTCTGCCGACTTAAAGCGACTGCCGCGCAAAGAGCAAGAGTTTTAAAAATGGAATTTTATGATTTCATCCCGCATTTATGCAATGCCGAAAAATCTAGCTAGAAGTTACGCATAGATAAATTTCGTAATAAATTGACATTACTGCGAACTTTTTTGATGTAAGTTTTGATTTCTCAAAATCAAATAAACCAAAAATTAAGCTTTCAGCCTTTATTCATATAATTTTATTTTGTCAATTATATGAAAGTATTTTACTTAACTCAGTATTTATTAAGACATAATTAAAAAGCAAGCAGATTAAACTATACATCGTATATAAAGTAACGGGAAAGCACTTGCAAATGACAAGCACAAAAGATAATTAAAGTTGTTACTGATTAACTACTTTGATGCTTGTCCAAATTTAATAGCTCTCAGCGACAAACTATACTCTAAAAATTCATAGTTGAAGGATAAAGCTATGCTTGTGTAAAAAGATTTGCTTGTGTTAGTACGTGACAGATTGCTCTACAATGACCGCCAAAATTATGTCTGGAAAATGGATATACCGGAGGCGACTAACCTCTTTATTTTGTATATAGTTACCATCAATGCCCAGAAGATAGACGATAATTATACAAAAGTTTCTATTACTGTTGAGTTAGTGTTGCAAAGTCAAAACCGTGAGGAACGCGCCCAAGCTTTGCAAACACTTAAAGCATACCTCCCCAAACGCATCGGTGAAATTATCAAATTTCTACAACACAGAGATGGTCAGGGATTTAAGTTAGCATCTTTAAGTGAATTAGAAATCAGTCAACTGGCTCAAGATTTTTACGAAAAACTCGATCAACATGCTCCCCCAGAGGAAATTACGCCTTTTTTATCTCTGGCAGATAATGATTTTAAAATGCAATTTCCTAGCTCCACGTTGCACAATCACGAAGAATTTAATCAATGGTATAAAAACGCTGTCAATACATTTTATGATGAGATTCATGCAGTGAAAGAAATGACTGTGAAATGTCAAGCTGATCGCGCTGATGTTAACGCCATCATTCATTGGGAAGGTAGCACATGGAAAGCACCAAACGCTTACAGCAAAAGAGTTGTAGCCGATGCTCAACATGGCTGGGAAGTAGTGCGATCGCCGGATACATTTAAACCCATTTACAAAAGCTATATCGTTCACAAACTGGATTTTGCTCCTGGATCGTCCAAGCCATAACTTCTCATACTGCTATAGTTTTTGAGTCGCAGCGCAACTCCTCGTGCAAAAAGGGAATGTCTGCCAAAACCTTCGCAGTATTGTCATCATTTTCATTTTTTAAGTTCACAATTGTGGCAAAAAACAGAGTATATGACAGGTAAATTAAACACAAAAGTAGCTGTAGTCACCGGCGCTTCATCAGGTATAGGTGAGGCTACAGCCCTAGCATTAACCGCAGAAGGAGCTAGTGTGGCATTAGTAGCACGTCGCGCTGATCGCCTAGCCGCTTTACAACAACGCATTACGGAAAAAGGAGGACAGGCGATTGCCATTTCTGCTGATATCGCTGACGAAAACCAAGCTTATGATGTTGTGCAGAAAGCTAATGCTGTATTTGGTCGCGTAGATATCCTCATCAACAACGCAGGTGTCATGCAACTCGGCTTAATTGACGGTGCAGATACAGAACAATGGCGCAGTATGATCAATATCAATCTTTTAGGCTTAATGTACGCTACCCATGCAGCTTTACCCATCATGAAAGCTCAGGGTACAGGACATATTGTGAATATTTCTTCTACAGCTGGTCTAGAAGCAAATGCTAACGCCGCCGTTTACTCTGCTACTAAATTTGGTGTAGGGGCATTTACGGAAGCATTGCGTAAAGAAAATCATATTCATAAAATCCGCGTAACACTGATTGAGCCGGGTGCTGTGGCTACAGAATTAGGCGATCGCATTACCGATCCTACCGCTAAACAATGGGCTCAATCATGGCTAGAAACCAAAAAACCACTCGCTAGTGATGACATCGCCTCTGGTATTGTTTATGCAGTTACACAACCACCCCATGTCAACGTTAACGAAATTGTGATTAGACCATTAGATCAGTAATAATCACTTACGGCGTTTTGCAAGTACATAATTAATCTGGCTGGTTTTTACTCGCTGACATTGCATCAAATTGCGCGAATTCACCACAAATCTAACGCCGTGTGCAACTTTTTCTCAAACCTAACCCCCAACCCCTTACGCCAGTTGCTACAACGGGGGGAACCCCCCTTCGGGTTCGCAGTTCCTTCTCCTAATCGGAGACGCTGCGCGAACAAGTCGGCAAAGCCGCCCAACGGACTGCTCACCGCAATGCACTGGCTCCCCTACGAGGAAATCTTCGTTGAGGTAGCAGGGGGGCGGAGGAGCAGAGGGGAGAGGAATGGAAGTGGGGTTTCAAGAATAAGTTGCACATCGCTTCATCTATGATCACAAAGCGAATAACCGCGCACCTGCATTTGTCGCAGAACATTCCAAACAGGACAAATCATGAAATTTCTCCAGCCTGTACTTCTGTTTGTTCTATGCTTTACCTTAGTAAGCGTGCATTCATTTGGGCAAACCATTATGACCGCAGCGCCGCAACTGTTGACAGATCCATTTTTGCAACTGCCAACTGCAAACTCAGTCAGAGTAGTATGGTTTACTGAGTTTGTAGGCAAGAAACATACAGTTGCTTACGGTGAAAATTTGCAGCAAATTGCCAAAGCGACGACGACTAAACTCAGCCGCACGCGAGAAGACCAAAAATCACGAGTTGGTCAGCAAACTCAAGATGGACAAGTTTATCAACAACCGACCAAACGTGATGTTTGGCGACACGAAGCTGAGGTGACAGAGTTAACGCCAGGGGTACGGGTGAATTATCGAGTTACCAGTGAGAGAGAAGATGGCGCAGCTATTAGCAGCGATGTTTTTACCCTTGCGGCTAAACCTGAACCTGGTACACCACTAAAAATTCTCTTAACTTCCGACCATCAACTCAAGCCAATGACCGCTGCAAATCTACAAAAAGTAGTAGAAACCGTGGGGCGAGTAGATGCTGTGTGGTTTGCTGGTGATTTAATTAATGTGAGCGATCGCGCCTCGGAATGGTTTGATGATAATCGGGGTAATGCGTTATTTCCTGGTTTGCAAGGTCGTGCTAAATATGAAATGCAGCATGATGGCGTGAAAGTTACTTATACTGGCGGGCAAATTATTCAACATGCACCCATGTATAGTTGCATTGGTAATCATGAAGTCATGGGACGCTTTGCCAGAAAAAACAGTTTAAACAATGAATTTGATGATACATTTCCCCGTGCTGTTGCTCAAAAACTTTATAGCGGCAAATCTCTCATAGATAATTCTTTTAATACAACTACCTACGAAGAAATTTTAACCTTACCTCAAAGTAAAACAGGCGGAAAAAAATATTATGCAGTGAGTTTTGGTGATGTGCGTTTAATAGCTTTATACATCACAAATATGTGGCGCACTCCCAAGTTAGACGAAAAATATCCAGGTAGATATCAGGAAGCAGACAAAGATTTAGATAATCCTGAAAATTGGGGTTATGGGCAAATAATTTATGAGCCAATTGCCCAAGGTAGTACACAGTACAATTGGTTAGTAGCCGAACTCAACAGCCCGGAATTTCAACAAGCAAAATATAAAGTCGTGATGTTCCATCATCCGCCCCATACCCTAGGCGATAATATTGTCCCCGCCTACACTGACCCAGTGCAAATTATCGATCGCAATCAACAAGATAAAATTACATCTGTGCGTTACGAATATCCTCACAATGCCGACTATATTATTCGTGATGTTGTCCCCCTACTAGAAGCTGCTAATGTGCAGTTAGTATTTTATGGTCATTCTCATTTATGGAATCGCTTTATTAGTTCTGAGGGAATGCACTTTTTAGAAACCTCAAATGTTGGTAATACTTATGGTGCAGCTTGGGGTGACAGAAAGCGAGAAGTTCCCACAGGTTATCAAGAGAAATATGTTGCCCTGGGCGATCCTAATGGTTTAGAACCAGTAGTACCAAGCATTGCACCACTATTAGGTGATGATGGTAAACCAATGCCTTTTCTTGCTAGTAATAATATTACTGTTTTTAGTATCTTCGATACAGCTACAGGGAAAATTAGCAGTTACCTTTTTGATACGCGCAAACCAGATTCAGAAGTTATGAAATTTGATGAATTTCAGTTGAGATAGATAGGAATTATAGCTATTCCTAGTTAAGTGAGGCACAGAATTAATGTTTTTTAACGCAGAGGGGCGCAGAGTCAAGCGCAAAGTTGAGGCAGCGCGATCTTGGGGGTTTCCCCCATGAGCGACTGCCGACGCAGAGAGAAGTTGCCAGGAGGGTTTCCCTCCAAGCAAACTTCGGTGGGTTTGCCTAATTTTATGAGCAATGTATTCAGTACCTCAGCAGATTAGGAAATGCTATATGCACAAAGATTGTCTGAGAAGAGTGTCAGGGCTTTTAACATTTATACCCTGACACCCTCAGTTTTCTTGCGTAAGTCCTAATACCAATTCTCTAAAATGAGGCAACACATTCAAACCCCGAAAACCATGCCCTATCTGACTTTCGTAATGGTATAACTAGCTACTCAAAGCCTTGATAAATCGTTGTAAACTCTTAAACATACTGGGTTTTTTCATGGGTGTAGCGTCAGTTGATGTTTGCCCTTGTCCTTGCATCAGCAGATAATCTATATCATCACCCGATGGTTTTTTGGGTAGTTCGGCAATTTTTTCCCAAGTTTCGCCTTTTTGGACTAAAACTTCCCATTGTCCGGGATAGCAGCGAAAGACGGCGGTGTTTTCATCTACTGGACGCAAGTAATAACAAGATTCAATGGTATTGAGAAAACGCTCCCGAATTTGTCTAGCAGCGTAACCAATACCCACAGTACCAGAATCTTCTAGGCGTGGGTTCAACATCACCAAAGGGCGATCGCCAATAATTTCACAAACTTTTTCCAGTTGGGGAATTTCTACAGCACTGGGGGAAACAAATAAGAAAATTTCGTCTTCTGGTTGAATTTTAGATTGAATAGAGGCAGCCCTACCTGTACCAATATCCAGAATTTGAAATGCTGCATCTACCCAATCACGACGAGCTAAGGCTGCACCACCAGCATCAGCAAAGAACACTTTCAACCGTGACTCGTATTCAGCAAATAATGGCAGAAATTGTTCCGCTACAGGCATTTGTTTGAGTTCAGGGAACAGCAAATCAACTTGCACACGGGTGTAACCGTCTGCTAAAGCGGCTTTTGTAGCTTCACGAGCTTGAGCGATCGCATCTTCAAGAGTATCAGGAAGTTGAGTCATA
The DNA here is from genome assembly GCF_002897135.1 of Nostoc cycadae WK-1. NCBI lineage: Bacteria > Bacillati > Cyanobacteriota > Cyanophyceae > Nostocales > Nostocaceae > Nostoc > Nostoc cycadae. The sequence continues at coordinate 202,785 of NZ_DF978421.1, forward strand.
GTTGATATCGAGTCTGAGAAATTGCATCACCAATGCTTAATTTTTACAGTTTTACTGCCCAGCGATCGCTTGTTCAACCATAAACCTCACTTACCTTTGTCATCTGGCCCTACATTAGCTATCTCGTAACCATTGGGATAACTGGGGATGGGAGAATCAATATAAAAATTAGTCTGACTTCGAGGCGGGAGCAAGTGCATTAATCTGGCGCGGAATTTCAGCAGTCGCACTATACTAGAGCGCAACAATGGTGAAGGGTGTTCAAAACCAAAAGCATCAAGCATTGTCTCATCAAGTAAAGCATAGATGATTGGTTTTAAGGGTTTTTCCATCCATCGAGGAAACCAACTCAAAAATAAACCTAGAGTTGCTTCTCCAACACGCCGGTTTGTGTCGGAATAGCGAAAATTTTCGCGTTCGTAGTCTAGTTTATAGTGTTCAAACTCTGCGTAGGTTTCAGGAATATTTTGAATCTGCATCTGTTTACCTACTTCCCGCCAAAAATAAAAGCAAGCTAATTTTTCTTGTTCGCACATCAACCGCCAACCAAAATTAGCATTCCAGTGGATAGGATCGTAAATAAAGGTCGAAAGTACATATAAAAAATCGGCGTTATCAATCTTAAAACGTCCGTGAATAGCATTCATCCGTTGTAATGCTTGTTTACCGCGATCGCTCTCATAACCCCACTTGACAATTTCTACTAGCAAAATCGATGTGTCATCATAGCGTTTTTGCGGGCGCTGATAAAATTCTTTGGTCTTATCGAGTAATTTAGACATACTAGGAACGCAGTATGTTCGCATTAAGGCTATTTCGAGCGATCGCTGCATTTCCCAAGAAAATTCATAACCCGACATCAGGTGATATATCTGGCTATGGTCTTTTACTGGGTCAAGTTGCTGAATCAGATTCAGGTTTTGATAACGGTTGGGAAGCATCTTGATCAATTACGATAACTGTATTTATTGTTAATCATCTCTGTTGAGATTGATTTCTCACTATTTATCATGTTATTTTTAATCAGACCAACTGGTCGGTAATGCTTTTATGTCTAAAGGCGAAGAAACAAAGACTAAAATTCTCCAACAAGCGGCGGAACTGTTTAACCAACAGGGATATGCGGGTTCGTCGATCTCGGATATTATGCGTGTTACCGGATTGCAGAAAGGAGGAATTTACAATCACTTTTCTAGCAAAGATGAATTAGCACTCCAAGCCTTTGATTTTGCGATCGCCCTTGTTAGTCAGCGGACAAGAGCCGCAGTTCGCAGTAAACATGATGCAATTGACCGCCTGGAAGCGATTATGGAAGTATTTAGCAGCTTTGTCGAGCATCCACCAATTAAAGGTGGTTGTCCACTGCTGAATACAGCGATTGAGAGTGATGATGCTCATCCAGCATTGCGCGATCGGGCGCAACAAGCAATGAATTCTTGGCGTAACTTAATTACTCAAATTATTACCAAAGGAATTGATAGAAGTGAAATTCGCCCTGAAGTAAATGCTGATGAAGTCGCAACTATTATGATTGCCACTTTAGAAGGAGCGATAATGATGAGCAAATTATACGACGATATAATTCACATACAAAGGGTAATTAATCACTTAAAACAGTATATAAATACTAATCTTAAAAGCTATGGTACAAATTAAAATATATGGTTTGGCAGATAAACTTAATCCCATTAAATCTGATTTATCTAATATTATTCATACCTGCCTGATTGAAATTATCAAAGTTACCCCTGAAAAAAGGTTTCAGCGATTTTTTCCCTTAGAATCAGAAAACTTTTACTATCCTAACGACAGGTCAGATAATTATCTAGTCATCGAAATTATCATGTTTGAAGGACGTTCGTTAGAAACTAAAAAAGAGCTAATTCGGAAGTTAATTAAAGATATCCATGAAACATTTGGTATTTTTGTTAACGACATTGAAATCACCCTTTTTGAAACACCAAAATCTAACTGGGGAATTAGAGGTACAACCGGAGACGAATTAAATTTGAATTACAAAGTAGAAGTTTAAATTGATTTTTAAGTGATAAATCAAGATTTAATCCCCAAATAATTATCCAATGTAGATAATTATTAAATTTTTTTGCTTGATTACAAACCGCTCGGTCTTTTATTGCGAGAAATATTGAGTTATGTTGAAGTTTTACTACAATCCTATTTCACCTAATGCGCGGCGTGTATGGCTAACTTTGCTAGAAAAAGAAATTGCTTTTGAGTCGATATTGATGAATTTAGATGGCGATCAATTACAAGCAGAATTTTTAACCGTTAATCCTTTTCATCATATTCCCGTGCTAGTTGATGATGGTTTCCAAATAGTCGAATCCCTAGCAATTATGGACTATTTAGAAGCAAAGTATCCGACACCTTCACTGCTACCTAAAGAGCCGCAAGCTTTAGCAAAAGTGCGAATGGTGCAGTATGTGACGGCTAATGAATTATTTCCCCAAATAGTCTCATTAATTTATGAAAATGCAGACTCACCGCAATTTCTTCAAGCCAAACAGCATATAGATAAAGTGCTGTTATTTTTGACAAAGGTATTAGATAATTCTCTCTACTTTGGCAGTGAACAGTTAACTTTAGCAGATATTGTTGCTGGTACTGCTGTACCTTCTTTACCAAGTTTAGGCATTAACTTGAATCATTATCCCAAAATAAATGAATGGACTGAGCGACTGATGCAACGTCCAGTCTGGCAGAAAACAAAATTGAGTGCTGATGACTTTGAACAGTTCAAGCGGCGAGTCAGAATTTTGGTAAAGTTGCGTAGGCGCAAGTTAAATCAGGGAAAGTAATGATTTGGAGATGCGATCGCTATTTTGTAAGGCTAGTCTGACAGGCTGCATAAACTCATAACCCCACACCTATTGATTGAGTGGAGGGATGAAACACTCACACCAAAAGGAAAACGGTTATGAAAACACATATTTTATTGAGCCTTGCTTGTTCTCTGTCTTTGTTTGGCGCACTCATATCACCTGCTCATGCTCAACAAGCCGCGACTGTAGAAGCTCAAGCACAAGCAGTCAGTTCCGAAATCACCATTCCCCAAGATACGGCAATTATCGTTTCTTTTCCTGCTACTGTTACCGTAGATGTGGGAAATAAGAAAGATTATCCTCTAACTCTTCCTTTAGCTAGTGCAATTAAAGATGCTCAAGGTAATACTCTCGCTCCTGAAAATACCCCTGTAAGTATAGTTTTACAACCAAAAGAAGGGGGAGCAAAAATTGTGGCACAGTCTCTAGTAATTAACGGACGAATTGTCACAATTAAAGCCGCTAGTCAAGTTATTCCTGGTACTACCATTACTCATAAGCGAGCTAATGATAAAGCAGTTGAAAATGGTTCTGTTTGGGGGCGAATTGGCGGTAGTACTTTAGGCTTTTTAAGCCAAGGAGATCCTGAGCAATTTGATCGAGGAGCCATGTTAGGAAGTGCTGTGGGATTACTAACAGGCTTGCGTTCCGCAGAAAATACCCGGATTGTGCAAATTCCTCAAAGCAGTGTTTATGTCTTATCCCTTGAGGCTCCTATTAGTTTAACTCCTCGTTAATGTCAGAAAACTACAGCAAAATAACTGGAAAATTTTAAACTGATTGCAAGATAGCTAAACGAAAATTATGCCGATTTTCAACCATCAAATATTTTTCTTGTAATGGTTGCCACTGATGCCATAATTGGTAACGATTTTCTGCTAATAAATTCGCAAGTGTGGGCAGATGAGTATTAAATTCTGACTTAAATATATCTGTCAGCCACTCACCCATGACTACACTGTCTTGAATGCTCCCTAAAATGTCTTGTATGCTTTTGATCTCTGCAAGATAAGTTGCGTAAGATTCAGGATATAAGTCAGCAAATAACTCCATTTGATAACGCATACGTTTTGCTTGTTTGCGTAAGTCATGAATGGTATCACCTTTACTAGTTAAATGTTGTTCTATTTTTTCGGCTTTCCAATCACTGCGAATCTGCACTTCCGACTCGACAATTTGAGTTCCCACTAGCCATCCTGGATGTAGAAAGAAAATACTAACTTCAGGTAACAGTAAATCTGGTAGTACTTGCTGAATTGGCAGAGATGCTAAAGATTGATGGCTAGGCTTTTCTAACCATTCTTCTAAGGTTTGCTTGAAAGATTTATATGGATCATCTTTGAGTGTATTCAACACATCAGCTAATGCAGCTTCTCGCTGTTCTGCTAAAGCATTAAATACTTTATGGAGAGATTTATTTTCTTTATTTGGTAGCTTTGGTTGGTAGAGATTCTCTAAATTTTCTTTGAGTACATCTAAGTCCCGTAAGCTACCAAGACGACGAGCAATTTTGCCAATGTTTTTATCACTGGCTGGCTTTGGCAAATTGAGTACTAAATCAAATCTACTAACTGCGGTGCGGAGGCGGCGCATCCCAACACGCATTTGGTGTAGCGCTTCGGGGTCTTCATCTTTTTTAACAGTTTTTTCGTATTTTAAAGTTTTACTAAAATACTTTTGAATCGCTTGGTAAGCGTATTCTCCTAGAGTTTTTACTGTGGGTTTTGTAGCTATTTTCATAATTAATAGCAATTAGATACTGAGTTGGATTATTGCATAATAGCATTAGTTAAAAATGTATATCTATCTTTTGATATGCTTTTTAAACTTACAGTTATGACAATAGGTGTTTATGTTAACATTAGATATTGATTATTTGTAACAGAATATAATTAAAACTTGCCTCAAAATTGAAATATTAGCTATTAGGAATAATTTTAACTACATATAAAAATTTATTATTCTGCTGTCAACAACCTCAAGACTTAAATTTGCAGTTTAATTTACTTAATCAATAAAAATGAATGTCACAGCAAGATAACTTGCTATGTCATCAGGAATAAATGACTAAAAATTTTATGAGATATTTAATATGAGATTTGGGATGATGATATTCTCATTAGCTTAAAGGTTGGTAGAAATCGCTTGTACAGGACAAGTCGGAATACACTGTTCACAGACAATACAGCGCGATCGCGTGAATGTTAACTTATATGTCTCTGGGTGCAAACTCAGTGCTTCTGTGGGACATACTCCAGTACACAAACCACAGTCAACACATATATCTTCATCAATAGCAATTTCTCCTAAACTCGAAGACACACCAATATGGCGCGATCGCATCCATTCAATTGCTGCATCTAACTGATCAATATCTCCCGATAGTTCTACCACCAGTTTACCAATTTGATTGGGGGCAACTTGGGCGCGGATAATATTGGCAGCTACATTAAAATCTTTTGCCAGTACATAAGTTACAGGCATTTGAATGGCACGTTTGGGAAATGTTAGGGTAACTCGTTTTTTCATAGGTTTAACAGAGACTTGTCGAGGTTTAAGCAAGCTGAAGCGGACATACAAAGAGAAAGCGATAAACTAGCATAGTGGCAATAGTTAATCAGTATAAATAAATTTGCTATGACGACAGAAACACCCGTTAATTCTCCCGCCAAGCCGGAATCTAAATTTGGGGCGCGTTTGAGAAACTTCTTAATTGTAATAGTAGCGATCGCCCTTAGCGTTGCCCTCTTCTTAGGGTTAAGAACTGAAAGTAATTCCATTTCCGTTTCAGAGTTGGGTAAAAACTCTACCCCTCTAGATGTTGCGTTGAGTAACGGTAAACCATCCATAGTTGAGTTTTACGCTGACTGGTGTACTGTCTGCCAAAAAATGGCACCAGACATGGCACAACTAGAACAGCAGTATGCCGATCAAGCTAATTTTGTCATGCTGAACGTAGATAATAACAAGTGGTTGCCAGAAATGTTGAAATATCGTGTAGATGGCATTCCCCATTTTGTCTTCTTAACTAAAGGTGGAGAAAGCATAGCCCAGGCGATCGGTGATATACCCCGTACTATTATGGGCAATAATATCGAAGCATTAGTGGCTGGTACACCTTTACCTTATGCCCAGGCAAATGGTAAAACTTCTAAAGTTTCCACACCCATTGCACCAAAAGGCCAAGATGATCCTCGCAGTCATGGTAGTCAAGTAGTCAACTAGTTGTGTTCATCTAAATTTTGAAAAATAGTGTGAGACTATTAGCAAATTCAATTTACATAATAATTAAAATGTGTTAATAATTTGCTCAACAAAACTCTTCCTGTTTTGTTCGCCTAGATTCTCACCAGCAACAAATCAACATTATTTGAGCATATTTAACTTTTCACTATAGAGGTGCTTGTGATTGCAGGCATCTCTATAGTTTTTGCATTGTTATTATCAGCATATTTGCTTGTTTTCATTTCTACCTAGTTTTTAGGTGATTTTAAAATTATTTTTTACTTGTTGTATATATCTAGTCTTAAATACAGCAATAGTACTATAATCTTTGTTTAATCAACTAATTGATGTGTTTCCTCACCTTATTTGCTTGGGTTTAAAAACTTAAATTTTGTCAAAAATACCTTGTAAAAATATGCGATTAGGAATCAAATTTTCTCCTCCAACTAAAATAAAAAGTGGTAGTGCTTATACTTTTGCTACTAACTTAATTCCTGTTTTGTATAAACAAAATCCTGATCTCAAAATATTTACAGCAAGTCCGCAGGTATTTTCTGAACTAGAAGGCTTATTCATTAACTATACAGAAAATCCATTTTGGCAATCATCTCCTACAAAAAAAATAGCTACTTGGCTATACCAACAAGTAACCTTAGAACATCAACTAATCCAGGAAAAAGTTGATACTTTATACTGTCCTTTCAATTATGAATCTTTACTCTGGACACGTAAAATACCTCAAGTAATTACTGTTCATGACTTGATTCCTTTAATGTGGCAAGAAGATTTTAAGGCAACTTCAACTCTTTGGAAATATCTTTATATCCCAGCAATTAAAAATGCCAAAGCTATTATTACAGAATCAGAAAATACCAAAAGAGATATTCTAAAATTCTGTAATATTTCACATGAAAAAATCTTTGTCATTCCTATAGGATTTACCTTTAAAGAAATTAAATCAGAAGATTGTAGCTACAAACAAGAGCCTTATATACTTTATGTTTGTAGCACTCATTATCCTTATAAAAACTTACCCAAATTATTCACAGCTTATCAGGCAATTCATCATAATATTCCTCATAAACTGGTCATTGTTGGTAAATCAATAGCACGATTTACTCCACAAATTAAAGCCCAAATTTCCGAACTGGGTTTGTCAGAAAAAATAGTTTTAAGAGAGAATCTTTCGGATACAGAATTAGCAATAATTTATAAAAATGCTGATTTGTTTGTTTACCCCTCGCTTTATGAAGGTTTCGGTATACCACCTCTAGAAGCTATGTCTTATGGTGTTCCTGTTATAGCTTCGGGTGTAGCATCCATACCAGAGGTGTGTGGAGATGCTGCTTTATATATTGAGCCTCATTCTGTGGAAAGTATAGCGGATGGTATTGTTAAAGGACTAACTGACTCTGATTTAAGACAAAAGCTAAAAATAGCAGGGCAAGAGAGAGTTAAATTATTTAATTGGGAAACCTCTGCTGAGAAAATATTAGAAGTTTGTCAAATAGTCAGTCAATCAACTTAAGACTTTGGGAATAAAATTTTCAGTTATCTTTTACACCAATACAAATAAACCAGTAGAATACCTGAAGGTATTCTACTGGTTTCAACAAAAGCTTTGGATAAACAAGGAATGATTGAAAATAGTTTTTCGCTATTTTATTAAAGACATCTTATTTGGCAATCCTAGATGTTATTGACTTAACCGCCTGCAACAGCGGGGACAATACTCACTTCGTCACCATCTTTTAATGGTGTCTCTGTTCCATCTAAAAAGCGAATATCTTCACTATTTACATACAAATTTAAAAAACGTCGTGGTTGTCCTTGTTCATCACACAAGCGAGATTTGATACCAGGACAGTTGGTTTCTAGAGAATCGAACAACTCAGAAATATTATTACCACTGCATTCTATGACAGCTTGATTATCTGTGAACTTTTGGAGAGCAGTAGGGACTAAAACAGTAACAGCCATATTTGAAGTGTGAAGTGTGAAGTGTGAAGTGTGAAATCAAGCTTTTCAGCTTTTACCCTTGATAACTTTAGACTAGAACTTGTTGCCATTCTAAGCGGTCAAGGGTGCGAGAACGTTCTAGCGCACGTTCAAAGCTATCGAGTTTGGCATCAATTGTCAACGGTTCGCCAACGTAGCCTTGAACTGCTTCTTGGGTTTTCAAACCATTCCCAGTGATATAAACCACAGTAGTTTCATCTGGATCAATTTTGCCAGCTTCTACCAATTTTTTCAGCACGGCTACGGTTGTACCACCAGCTGTTTCTGTAAATATACCTTCGGTTTCTGCCAACAGCTTGATGCCTTCAATAATTTCTGCATCAGTGACTGATTCTATATTACCGCCTGTCTTCTTAGCAATTTCCACAGCATATACACCATCTGCGGGATTACCAATTGCGATCGATTTAGCAATTGTATTTGGTTTCACAGGTTTAATGAAGTCGCGGTCTTCTCTAAATGCTTGGGCGATGGGAGAACAACCTTCAGCTTGCGCGCCGCTGAAGCGAACATTTTTACCTTCTACCAAACCAACTTCTACAAATTCTTTGAAGCCTTTATAGATTTTGGTAAACAGCGAACCAGAAGCCAAAGGCGCAACTATATGATCTGGGAGTTCCCAACCGAGTTGTTCTGCAACTTCAAAGCCAAGAGTTTTGGAACCTTCAGAATAATAAGGGCGCAGATTGATGTTCACAAAGCCCCAACCATGTGTGTTTGCAACTTCCGAACACAGGCGGTTTACTTGATCATAGTTGCCTTTGACAGCCATAAGAGTAGGACTGTAAATCAAGCTGCCTAAGACTTTACCTGCTTCTAAGTCGGAGGGGATGAAAACGCAGCAGTCTAAACCTGCATGGGCTGCGATCGCAGCTGTAGAATTTGCTAGGTTGCCAGTGCTGGCACAAGATACTGTAGTAAAACCTAACTCTCGTGCGCGAGACAGCGCCACAGATACCACCCGATCCTTGAAGCTGAGGGTGGGCATGTTGACGGCATCATTTTTAATGTAAAGCTTGTTGAGACCCAGGCGACGCGCCAAACGTTGGGAACGCACCAAAGGAGTCATCCCAGTTCCCACGTCAATTACATTGTCAGTTGCAACAGGTAAAAATTCACGATAGCGCCAAATTGAATTTGGCCCGGCTTGAATTTTTTCGCGGCTCACACTCAGGCGGATATTGTCATAGTTATATTTCACTTCCAACGGCCCAAAGCAAAACTCACAAACATGACTGGCTTTGAGTTCGTATTCCGCGCCACATTCCTTACACTTCAAAGCTTCTAAGGTGGCTGTGGTTGTTTGGGTGTGTGTGGAGGTTGCCTGAGTCATAGCGATCGCTTTCCCTGTTTGTCCATCAACTGTCGCTTGATAGTATCACGAGTAAAAATACCAGTCAAACATACCCGATAAAAATAGTCGGATATGCTTGAGCTATCTACAAATTTCTTGAGCAAGCAAAAACTTGTTGATGAACACTCAGTATTACGATATTGCCATATCAACGAAGTATAAAAAATTGGATTTGTCTTAATTATGACTTAGTAAAAAATACTGGATACCTTTGAGTATGAATTTTTGGTATACCAGTATTTCGACTGTTTTTTAATTCCAGAGGCTTGATTTAAGGTTGTTATTGTTACGCAACATTGGTGTAACCAGTAATAGCCAAAGTGTCGGTAAATTAGACGGAATCTAAGTAAAATCTGTAACTCATAACAAATTAGGATTACATCACATTCAGAATTGAATAATTCAATTCCAGCATTTATATCGACTCTCACCGAAATTAACCAGATTGCACCGTATTTAGCGACTACACCCAATGAAATCTCGTTATCAAATTAAAAAGCCTAAAAACTGCATATTTCGCAATACTTTAGTGGTAACAGTATTTTTAGCTAACGGGTTTTTTTTGGTCTCCCCAGGGTTAGCTCAAACTACGCCAACCGCAGCTGGTTCAACTATTGACAACCAAGCGACAGCCACCTACGAAGACCCTAATAATCCCAATGTACCAATTAACAGTACTTCTAACACCGTAACTGTTACCATAGCGGAAGTAGCGGGGATATCTGTTGTTGCTGGTACACCTGAAGATAGCAACGGTGGAAGTGTCCAAACAGGCGATATCATATATTTTCCTTTTACAATCACTAATGTTGGTAACGACCCAACTAAGTTCCAAATTCCCACCCAATCTGGTATTACAGGCCCTGGTACACAAAGCACAATACAATATAGTACCGACGGTGGCACAACATGGACAAATGTTCCCAATGGTGGCTTCACTACACCTTCCATCCCTGTCAACGGAACTATACAGGTACGAGTACCAGTCACAGTCAATTCCAGTGTAACATCAGGTCAAACCATCAAAGTTACTCTAGGAGAAACTAACCCTGCTGACACCGCAACAAACTCACCTCGTACCGGGTCAGTTAATGATGCTAGAGATATTTACACAGTAGATAATGCAGATGGTACACCGGAAGAAGTAACAGGTACGCCTGCCAACGGTGTAGTAGAAGGCAGTGCATCCGCCAGCATTACCATTAATCCGAAAAATTATTCGTTAGCTACCATCTTCAAAACGCGTGGTACTTATGACAATAAAAATACTTTTGGAGATATAACAGACGATACCATCAACTACAACTTAAGTTTGCAAGTTAGGTCTACTGACAATACAGGACAAAACATCACTCCTTCAGCTTTAGCTGGTTCTGATGTACCTGGTCTGGCGGGTAAAAATATCTTAGTTTCCGATGCTATTCCGCCTGGGACACAACTAGCAGTTGCACCAACTGCGCCCAGTGGATGGACTGTCGTTTATTCCACTACGGCTGTCAGCACATCAGCAAATGCAGCCACTTGGACAACTACAGCACCTACTTTATCTACAGTCACTCGTGTTGGTTTTATTAAACCCACTACAGATGGTAATCCAGTCACTTACCTTGCTGCGGCTGATGCACAATTAACTTCATTCTCCATCCAGCTAAAAGTTAAAAACGGAGAGACTCCACCTCTCACCATAGCCAACATCGCCCAAGTATTTGGTAAAACGCCAGAAACAGATGCGCCTGTGTTAGATGAGTCTGGTGATCAAAATCCCAGTAACTTTAATGGAATTTCCGGTAACATGACACCCCCATCAAACACAGACACGAATGGAGATGGTGTACCAGATCAGTTACCACCCACTGTACCTGATGGTTATATCAATAACCAAACTGATTTAGAAACAACGGGAACTGATACTGCTGGCAATAATACTGGTGATAGTAATAACACAACTGCCAACTCTGGCGGTGAAGCCAACGTATTCACACTCGATGCTGTTTTACTGCTCAATGGGCCTAACGGTTCTCCGGAAGCAGTAGGGCCGAGTAATAACAATGATGACTTCACTAATAAATCTTCTGATGTTCCTGCTAATACAACTCCAGGTTCAACATTTGATCCAGACCCTGTGACTTTTACTAACACCATTAGGAATACAGGAAATCAACCAGCCAATATCTCTTTATTACCTACACTACCAGCTAACCCAAATGACTTGCCTAACGATACAGTTGTGACTATATCTGCTAACAATGGTACAACATCTGCTACTTATAAATACAATAACGGTGTATTTACGTTTATAAGCGGCACTGGTATTGTAGGAGGAAACCCAGTTAGTTCCACAAATCCTGTACGCATTGATGGAGTAACATCAAATGGAACGGCTAACTATACTGTCACTATTAACTTACCTACAGATACTCCACTTTCCACCGATCCTGGTATTGAACACGGTTTCCCTGTACCAATTACAGCATTTATAGACACTGATGGTGATGGTTTGGCAGTCGATGAGCGAGCGACAAACATCACAATTAATCGCGTCTACACTGGTTTCTTGCAACTAATCAAACAGTCACGAGTTTTACAAGGAACTGGCCCAGCCGTTCAAGGTACTGATGGGACTTTGAGTACAACACCAAAAAAACCAGCACCAGGAAACATTATTGAGTACGTGATTCAGTACAAAAATATTTCTGAACAACAGCCTGCGAGTGGTAGCAATAATGTCATTTTGAATGCTTCCCAAGTGGTGATTACAGAAGATGGCACTGTAACTCCGAATAATTGGGCAAAAGATAATGATGGCAACGCTGCAATTGATACTAGCCATATTTCTGGATCAGCGCAAGATTCTGGCGGAACAATAACATTCTTTAGTGGTAATCCTGCTACTACTTCTGCTACTAACACAACTAGCGGTACTACTGTGACTACTGATGTCACTAAATATGTAGACACCGTTAATAGTAATGTTCCTCCTGGTACGACGGGAACCTTTACCTTTCAACGCAAAGTTAACTAATAGTAATTGATCAGGGTGACTACAATGAAACAAATTTTAATGACGGGAATAGGGGCAAGTTTATTGTTGACTACAGCCTCATTTATCAGTAATTTACCATATGCTTGGCAAACTAACAGAGCAGTTGCCCAAAACCCTACAAAACAACAGGCTTTAAAGTTAGTTTTAGCAGCAGAAAAGCAAGTATTAATTAAGGATGAACAAAGCAAGCCAAAAATAACATGGCAAGCTTTGAATGATAAAGCAACTGTCAAACCAGGAGATATATTACGCTATACCTTGACTGGTGAAAATACAAGCGATCGCCCGCTAAAAAATTTAAATCTCAATCAACCTATTGCCAAAGGAATGATTTATGTTTTGAAATCAGCTAATTTTACTGGTAATGCCAAAATTAGCTACAGCATTGATGGCGGACGCAGTTTTGTAGAAAACCCCACAATTAAAGTTACTTTGCCTAACGGCAATATCTCAACTCAACCTGCACCAGCCAAGGCTTATACACATATTCGCTTTTATAGCCCAGTAATCGCAGCCAAAACTACACTCAAAGTCACCTATCAAACGCAGGTACGTTAAACAATAAATCAAAAAAAATTAATTTGGATAATTCATCACTTTTTTATTATTTAGCCTTTACAACTCAAATATTAATTTTTAGAATGTAAATCCATCTACTAAAAATGGCATTTCAAACAAATGAAGTTAGTCAGTATTGCAAAAAAGCAAAAACAGATTATTTTTAGTAGTAAATGGCAACATAAATTGTCTAGCATTATTGTGGCAATTAGTTTCTTATCTACCAATTTACCTTTCAAAGCAACGGCACAACAAGCAAGTAATAATATTGTTAACCAAGCTGGTTACACTTATACAGATTCAAGTAATAATAAGAAATATCAAGGAATTTCTAGTGAACTGCAACTATTAACTGATATTATTATTTCCAGTAGCAAATCAGGCAGAATTTTAGGTTGTGCTGGCACAACATTGTCTGACTATACAGGTTTCTCAGTAGGTTTATATGAAGCTGACATTACTGATCCAACAGGTACAGAATTAGGCAAAATAGTATCTTTAATTCGCACAGAGTTACCGGATGTTCCAAATAATAATCTGCCTGGTGGACAAACCCCAAATATTGAAAATTCTAATCCTTTTTTCTTGAGAAATAGTCCAGCAGGTGTTTACAATCTGCTGCTTGATCCAAATAGAGGTCAAACTGAGGTTGGTAAAACTTACATTTTGGTAGTCAATCCACCACAAAATTCCAGTTACCAACAACGGCGAATTAAAATTCAGATTACTGGTGTTGATAGCACTAATAAAAACAATGTTAAATATGTAGCAGCTTCTTTGGATGGAGAACCTTTGAATAGTACAGGTGCAACCAGAGTTGAAGACACATTAGTTATGGTTGCGAATGCAGAAGTTAACCAACGTAGTTTATTAGCTTTGGCATTTACAGCTAATTTATGTACAGCACAGCAATTACAGATTATTAAAACAGGCGATCGCGCCACGGCGGAACCAGGGGATACAGTTATTTACCGCATATCTGTGAAAAACTTATCTGATTCTGGTTTAAATAACTTAGTTGTTACTGATAACTTGCCTTTAGGCTTTCATTTCATTAACAAATCTGTACGCGGTGAGTTGGATGGTCAAGCAGTTAACATTACCACAGAGCGCAATGGTAATACAGTTATCTTCCGCACAGATGTGACAATTCCATCTCAAAAAGTGGTGAATATTGCCTACGCTGCCCAACTCACACCTGATGCAGTGCGGGGGACTGGTCGCAATAGTGCGATCGCGCGTGTACTCAGAACTGACAATAGCCTAGCAGCCAAGGATGGCCCAGCAACGCACCAATTAGTCATTCGACCGGGGATTGTTGCTGACTGCGGCACAATTATCGGTCGTGTATTTGAAGATAAAAACTTTGACGGTGAACAGCAAAATGGTGAACCAGGAATTCCCAATGCTGTAATTTTTCTGGAAAACGGTAATCGCATCACCACAGATCCCAATGGCTTGTTTTCTGTCGCCAATGTTTTGCCAGGCAGCCATACAGGAGTACTCGACCTCAGCAGTATTCCTGACTATACCTTAGCTCCCAACCGCAAATTCCGCGAACGCAATACGCAATCTCGCTGGGTGCGTCTAGAACCTGGCGGCTTAGTCAGAATGAACTTTGCTGTCACCCCCAGCAGGAGTAAATAAAGTATGAAACCTCAACTACACGGTGTAACTACCTTTAATCTCAGGCTGATGGGTGCTGTAGCAGGTGCAATCAGCGTTGTTTTGTATCCGGCTGTTGTTAAAGCCCAAACATTCATTCCGCAAACAGAAAATAGTGTCCAGAATCAGTTTCCCTCTACTTCTACCTTAGCCGCAGCAGAGCATCAGACTTCTGTGAATACATTTAGAGAAGTTGATGAACTTTCTCAGCCAAATCCTTTGTTACAAGACAATCAGATTGATAGTTCCTTGCCAAATATTAACGAACTGACCGCGGTTGAGCCTACTGTCACAACAACCGGCATACAACCATTTCAACCTGCAACTGATATTCAAATTCCTAAAAACTTACGTAAAATTGCGGCATCTGTAGACAATCAAAATACAACCATCAAAATTCTTAACCCATCTACTGATAGTGTTGTGGATATTCCTGCGGCTAACGTGAGTGTGCAATTTCCTAGTGGTAGTCAGATAGAATTGCGCGTCAATGGCGTATTGGTAGATTCTTCATTAGTTGGACAAACAGAAACTGATAGTCAGACCAATTTAGTCACACAGACATGGTATGGTGTCTCACTCCAAGCCGGAGAAAATATCATCTCTGCACAAGAAGTTGGAAAACCAGAATCATCTGTAAAAGTAAGGATAATAGTGCGGAGTGCGCCAAAAAAACTCACACTAGAAACAGTAGAAGCTCGTATTCCTGCTGATGGACGTTCAACTGCAACTATCCGTGGTGAATTAATAGATGAAAATGGCAATCGCTCTAACCACGATGCTGTTGTGACTTTGATACCGACGGCGGGAGAATTAATCGGGAAGGACTTCAAACCTGATGAACCAGGATTTCAGGTAGAAGCGAAAGCTGGGGAGTTTACCGCCACATTGCGTTCTGATTTAAAAGCCCAAACAGTCCGTATTCGCGCCGCAGCCAATGATTTAGAAGCTTTTACCCAACTGCAATTTGAAACAGCCTTGCGTCCCAGTTTATTAACTGGCGTTATCGATGTCCGTTTAGGTGCGAGAGGTACAGATTATTACAGTAGTTTTCGAGATTTTGTCCGTCCTGACAAAGATACCAGCACTCAATTAGATTTTCACTCAGCGATATTTGCCACAGGTGCAATAGGCGAATGGTTATTTACAGGTGCATATAACAGTTCCCGGACTCTCAACGAAGATTGTAACTGCGACAACCGTCTATTTAGAAACTACCAATTTAACGAACAAAATTATCCTGTTTATGGTGATAGTTCCCGAACTGATGTTGTTGCACCTTCCATTGATAGTGTATTTTTGCGGTTTGAACGTACTTCTAAAACTCCCAATGCTGCTCCTGATTATTTGATGTGGGGTGATTATGACACAGAAGAGTTTGCCCGAACATCCCAACAATTTACTTCTATCACTCGTCAATTACATGGGTTTAAAGCCAACTATAACTTTGGGAATCTGCAATTTACAGGCTTATATGGCAATAATCTAGAAGGCTTTCAAAGAGACACCATTGCACCTGATGGTACGAGTGGTTATTACTTCCTATCTAGAAGGTTAGTCATCGCTGGTAGTGAAAATGTCTTTCTAGAATTAGAAGAACTAAATCGTCCTGGCACTGTATTGGAGCGTAAACAACTCAGTCGCGGCCCAGACTACGAAATTGATTATGATCGCGGTACATTAATTTTTCGTGAACCGATTCTTCGTACAGATATAGATAGTACTGGACAAGTCTTAGCCAGACGCATTGTAGTGAGCTATCAATATGAAAGCCAAGATTCTGACAGTAATATTTATGCAGGTCGATTACAATATCATTTTTCCCGCGGCTTGAACCAAGAAAGTTGGTTAGGTGCGACTTTCGTCCAAGAAAATCAAGGAGTACGGGATTTTCAACTGTATGGTGCAGATGCACTGATTTCTTTAGGTAGTAATGGCAGGCTAATTGCTGAATATGCTCATTCGATGAATGATTCAGAAGTGATTGGTAAAGTCAGTGGTGCCGCTTACCGTCTAGAAGCCGAGGGACAAATTAGCAATGCTATTCAAGGACGTGCTTATTATCGATTTGCTGATACAGGCTTTGCCAATAATGCCACCATTAGCTTTGTACCTGGACAAACTCGCTATGGTGGACAAGTCACAGCGAGAGTCTCACAAACAACTAATTTTCGGGCGCAATATGACCATGAAGATAATTTTGGTATTGCACCCCAACCGCTAGATACTTTTGAAGAACTATTTGCACCACGTTCGGAAGCTACACCAGGGAGTCAAGTTGATAACTCCTTGACAACAATTTCCGCTGGGATTCAACAACGCTTGGGTAAGGCTACTGTTGACGTTGATTGGATTCATCGCCATCGAGAAGATCGGATTCCAGTGAATGCTTTAACGAGTGATTCTCATCAATTGCGATCGCGTTTTTCCTTGCCAATCGCCAAAAACCTGACTTTCGCCGCCCAAAATGAACTCACCCTATCTTCCAGTGCAGATACTGTTTATCCAGACCGTACCATCTTGGGTTTGAATTGGGCTGCTATCCCTGGCGTGAATATCAGTCTCGCTCAACAGTTTTACAGTAGTGGTCAACAAAGTGGCAATGCCATCACCAGTTTAAGCATCAATGGTGAACATAAACTCGGCACAGATACAACTTTGACAGCACGTTACTCAATTTTAGGAGGTGCTAACCAACTCACAACTCAAGGGGCTATTGGCCTAAATAACCGTTGGACGATCGCTCCTGGTTTACGGTTGAATCTGGCTTATGAACATGTATTTGGCAACTTCTTCAACCGCACCGGCGCAGGACAACAATACGCCCAACCTTTTACAGTCGGTCAAGCTGCTTCATCTATTGGGTTTGAGAGTGGCGATAGTTACAGCGCTGGCTTAGAATACAGTGATAACCCTGAGTTTCAAGCCAGTGCGCGTTATGAACATCGGACTTCTGCTAGTGGCTCTAATACAGTAATTTCGGCAGCAGCCACAGGCAAAATTTCGCCAGCACTGACAGCGTTAGCACGTTATCAACAGGCAAACTCAGCTAATCAAAAACTCACAGGCTTGGGTGATACGGTGAACCTGAAATTGGGTTTAGCTTACCGTGACTCCAGCAATGATAAATTTAATGCTTTGCTGCGGTATGAATACCGAGAAAATCCAGCGGTGATTCCTGACACGATTTTGTTAGGTAGTGGTACAGGCTCTCAAGACCATACTTTTGCTCTAGAAACCATCTATGCACCCAACTGGCAATGGGAATTTTACGGTAAATACGCTTTGCGGAACAGTACATCTTACCTAGCCAACGATTTAGTAGGTACTAGTACCGTTAACTTGGGGCAATTGAGAGCTACATACCGCTTGGGATACAAGATGGATTTAGTGGGAGAGGCGCGTTGGATAGGGCAAGGTAATTATAGTGAGACAGGCTTTGTTGTCGAAACTGGTTACTACTTATCGCCTAACCTGCGTTTAGCAGCTGGATATGCTTTTGGGAGAGTTGATGACCGAGATTTTTCCGGTGTGCGTTCTGCTGGTGGCCCTTATTTGGGTTTAACGTTGAAACTCAACGAATTATTTGAAGGTTTTGGACAGCAGAAAATCCCGCCACCACAGCGTTAGAGCCTGGAAATCTAGCTTTTTAACTAATTGGTGGTAGATTTAGCGAGACTTTGGGAAATCTAAAAGCTAAAGACTTGGTAAATGAGTTAGTCATTTTTCGCCAATAGTATTTCTGAGTATACCGGGAATTTAGTGGTGCGATCGCGATCATTCAATCGACATCAGGAGCTAATAACACAGCAATGTATTTACTGTACAGACGAAAATGCTATCAGAGATTATTCAACAGTTTAGGATTATCACTATTAGCCCTGAGTGTTTGCTCGCAAACTGTCCGAGCCGAAGGAAGCCGCACCCTTTATCCTAGTGGAGCTACTGGTAATCGCGCTAACATCGAATGGCGTAATAGTACTTATGGTAATTTAGTACAGCGTCGTACCTTACTCAAAGTCTACGCGCAGGCTGGTGAATATATTCTCATGGGGTCTTCGGCGGTCAAAGTTAATAGTGGCAATATTCGGGTATTTAATCCTGGTGCTGTGACCGGTTCAGTTGGTAACGAAACAATTCCTACTTCCGCAGATTTTAGCTGTGCCGCCCAAACAGGAACAAACACAGGTAAAATTACCAGTCGGACTCTAGAGTTAGCCGGGCCACGTTCTGCTGATGGTACAGGTAACACTAGTGGTTATATACCTTGTGTTTATCAAGCGCCAACAACTGGCGTTTATACTATCGTTTTTTCTGGCCCATCAGGAGAAAACTCTAACAACGAAACAGCCTCCACAGGTGACATTGAGTTAACTAGTGCCGACAATTTTAATAGTAAGCAAACTACCAGTGTTGCAGCTTGGGATGTCACAGTCCGTAGCAGTGCAAGCTCAACAACAGATATCAACGGCAGGTTATTCACTTACTATTTTGCCTTTTTTACTGGTGATAACGGTCGATATCTCAATTTTCCCGTTTATCCAGTCACGACAGATGGCTACCAATATGAAATCAAGCTCAGAGGTACAGACCCGAATGGATTCATTCTTTACGGCAACCAAGTAGGATTTTATGATAGCGATGGTAAGACACCCCTCTATCATGATGTTCTGGCCAAAGATAATACCCTGAGTCCCGTAGAAGCGGGTACTAGCTTATCTCGTCCACAATATGCCACATTTTTGAATCCTTTAGATACTCAAACACTGTCATCTATTGATCGCTACAGGCCAGATGGCACGTTGGATGGTACTGGTGTTCCTCTTATACCTACTGTACCCAGTGTAGATAGTTTGAATTTTCTGGGTACAGCCAGTGGCAATACAAGTTCTTTAGGTACAGGCGGTACTTTTACTTTTAACACCAACATCACAGGTAACTACGAAATTGTTATTAGTAGAGATAGCTCAGATTTTGACCCCACTAACAGCCAAAACCGTGTGCTGAGAGGTGTGATGAACACATCCGGCCTACAGTCTGTTAGTTGGAATGGTAAAGATAATAGCGGTGATAATTTCCCAGTAGGTACTAATTATCAAGTCCGCGTCAAAGTTCATGCAGGTGAATACCACTTTCCTTTACTGGATGCAGAGAATAATTTTTCGGGTGGGCCGACCATTACAATGCTGAACAGCAGTAATCCCTTGGGAAATACCACTGTATTTTATGATGACCGCGGATATACAACCATTGGTGGGACAAATGTTGGTGTTCCAGGTAGTGTACTTTGTGGTGTTGGTCAACCAAGCCCAGCTTTTAGCAACCCGATTTCTGGGTTTAATAGCAGTAACAACGACCGGAAATTTGGTCAATTCGGTAACAATGGTAACACCAATGTAAAATGCACTGGTTCTTTTGGTGACGCGAAAGGACTAGATTTATGGACTTTTTATCCCAGTAATACGGAAACAACACCATTAAATATTATTAACTTTGGTACAACTATCTCAGGCACTTTATATCAAGATAGCGATCGCGGAGATGATTTTGATCCTGGTGAACCAACTTTACCTGCTGGGATTAATGTCAAACTAATCAAAGCTAGTGATAACTCTGTTGTGACGGTGACTAGCACAAAAGCAGATGGTACTTACGGCTTTACTGGTGTGGTAGATGGTAGTTATAAAATTCAAGTTGATACCACCAATAGCAACATTCCTGTGGGGTTTTCTTTGGGTACACCTAATGACCTAGCCGTTACCGTCTCTGGAAGTGCAATAACCAATCAAAACTTCGGCTTTGATGTTTATAAAGTCTCGCCTCAAGCCGGCAAAATTATTATTAATGAAGTGCTATATAACGAAACAGGAACAGGGAGTAGTGCTAGTACAAACGATGAGTTCATCGAACTTTATAATGCTTCTTCTTCAGCTGTTGACTTGAGTGGTGTAAAATTAGCCGATGGCAATCTGATTGCTAATAGTGTTGAGACTGCATCAAATGCCTTTAATTACACATTTCCCAGTGGGACAACTCTACAACCAGGACAATACGCTGTTATTTGGATAGGTTCTCAAAACGCTAATACTCAAGCTCCAGACGCAGCTTTTCAAGCTTGGTTAGGATTTTCGACTCGACTAACTAACGGTGGTGACGATGTCTGGTTGTACGATAGCCAGAATCAAATTATTGATTACGTTGCTTATGGTTCTGGTAATGCAATCAGCACACCTCCACCAAGTTCTCTCAATATTTGGGACAGTACTTATCAATCTTCCTTATCTGGGGCTAATGATGCTCAGTCGATTAGCTTAACCCGAAATGGTAATGATACTAACACCAGTGCTTGTTGGGAAGCAACGACTAGTGGTAACGCCAGCAGTAGGTGTCCCAGCTATCTACCAACTAGAGATACGGATAATGTAGGTACTAGAGTCACCAGTGTGGGTGTTAATAATAATGGTAGTCCCAAGGTACTGCTAGTGAAACGCATTACCCGCATTAATAGTGACGATTTAAACGATAGTGTAGATGGTGCTGGTACTGATGATAATGATTCTAAATGGCCGAGTGGTTACTTGCGAGGCAAGATAAATGCTACTGGTGTCAAGCCAGGAGATGAGGTGGAGTACACTATTTATTTTCTCTCTAACGGTAATAGTAGTGTTACTAATGTAAAATTCTGTGATTTAGTTCCAGGAAATACTACTTTTATTCCTTCAGCTTTTAATGGTCAAACTCCTAATGATGGTGTTTCAGGTGGAAACCAAGGAATTGCAATGGCTATTGGTTCTACTACACCAACTGTTTATTTGAGTAATACAGCAGATTCAGACCGGGGAGTTTTTTACCCAGCTAATGATCCAGCCACACCTACATATTGTGGTAGTAATAGTAATGGGGCTGTAGTAGTCAATGTTACCAATTCTAGTCTAACGAGCTTACCTGCGGCGACTGGACAAGGTACACCTACTAATTCTTATGGTTTTATTCGTTTCCGTGTCAAGATAAACTGACAGAATTTATACACAAAGTTTGTCTGTAGTAACTGGGTATCAGGCTGAAGAGGTGTAAGGATGTAGGTGTTCAAAACCCTTACACCCATTCTTAACAGACAAATTTTGTGTTTAAGTCCTATACTCTATTGTGTGTTGTTAGAGTATTGCCGCAGTTTGCACAGGGTATGGCAGAACCAATTCAGATTCTTTTACAAACTACTATTCCCACTACTGAAGACGACTGGAGCATTTTTCGTTTCTCAATGCTACAGGAATATTTAGCATCGATTCAAGATGAAGCGGGAAATTGTTTATTTAAAGTTGTAGCACGCGATCGCTCTGCCGACGCAGAAGGCAATGATCCAATTTTAGGAAGCCTTGACCAATCTGATTTTGATGAACTTTGGCTATTTGCTTTAGATGTTGGTGACGGTTTAACAGCCAAAGATATTGCCGGAATTAACGCTTTTCGCCGACGCGGTGGCGGTATTTTAACCACTCGCGACCATCAAGATATGGGCTGTTCTATGTGCGATTTAATTGACATTGGCGATATCCATTATTTCAATACCAAAAATCCCGACCCTGATGAATCTCGCTGGTGTCGAGATGACCCCTATACAACTTATATTTCTTGGCCTAACTATCATTCAGGCGCGAATGGTGACTATCAAAAAATTGCTGCTGTTGAACCTGTTCACGAACTATTAAAAAATCTGCATTCACCTTCAGGAAAGATTGAAATTTTCCCCGCTCATCCCCACGAAGGTGGCATTGGTATACCTCCTAGCAATTCCAAAGCACAGGTAATTGCTTTAGGAAAAAGCTTAGTTACAGGTCGTGATTTTAATTTGATTGTAGCGCTCGACCATTACCAAGATGTACAAGGTAATAACTTAGGGCGTACTGTAGCTACTTCCAGTTTCCATCATTTTGTGGATTACAACTGGGATATTACTAAAGGTTGTCCTACTTTTGTAGATGAACCGCCTGGAGATGGGATGAAAAACGAGCCACGGGCTTTAGAAGATATTAAAACTTATGTGCGTAATCTTGCCTTGTGGTTGGCAAACAAAGGCTGAAGGCTGAATTCTGAAGTCTGAAATGAAGAAACTTGTACAGTCAGGCTTTTAGCAATTTAGAATGGTTTAGCGTATTGTGCAAGATGAAGTATGAAGATGAAAGCATGAAATTTCACACCTCATACTTCACACTTCATACTTCTAATTACGCTTCATCTAAAGCAGCAATACCGGGCAGAACTTTGCCTTCGAGTAGTTCTAAGCTTGCGCCGCCACCGGTGGAGATATGGCTCATTTGGTCAGCTAAACCAACTTTTTCTACAGCCGCAACAGAGTCACCACCACCGATGATGGTAGTTGTACCTGTTTTGCTAATGTCTGCGAGAGTGTGTGCGATCGCTTCTGTACCGACAGCAAATTTATCAAACTCAAACACACCCATAGGCCCGTTCCAAATTACAGTCTTACAATCAGCCAAAGCTTCTTGGAAAACTTTCACAGAGTCAGGGCCAATATCCAAGCCCATACCATCAGCAGGGATATTCTCAATGCTGACAGTGGTTGCATTGGCATCGGGCGCAAATTTATCAGCTGACACAATATCAGTAGGTAGCAAGAAGGTAACGCCTTTTTCTTTTGCTTTTGCTTCCAAAGATTTCGCTAGTTCTAGCTTGTCTTCTTCTACCAAAGACTTACCTACATTCAAACCACGGGCTTTGTAGAAGGTAAAAATCATCCCACCACCAATGATCAGCTTGTCGCACTTCTCTAGTAGAGTTTCGATAACGCCGATTTTGCTAGATACTTTGGAACCACCAACAATTGCAGCCAAAGGACGTTGGGGATTTTCAATTGCATTTTGTAGATATTGCAATTCTTTCTCCACCAAATATCCAGCCACAGAAGGACTCAGGAATTGAGTCACTCCTTCAGTAGAAGCATGGGCGCGGTGTGCAGTACCGAAAGCATCATTTACATAAAAGTCAGCATTAGCTGCTAATTTTTTCGCAAATTCTGGATCGTTTTTCTCTTCTTCTTTGTAAAAGCGGACATTTTCTAGTAAAAGCACTTGCCCATTTTGCAAAGCGCTAACTGCTTCAGCGACCTCATCGCCGATAGAGTCATCCGTCTTGACAACTTCTTGACCCAACAACTCAGACAAACGCTTGGCCACTGGTGTTAAACGCAGTTTGTCGTCCACGCCCTTGGGACGACCAAAATGGCTTACCAGAATTACCTTAGCACCCTTGTTTGTTAAATCTTGGATGGTTGGCAGCGCAGCGCGGATACGAGTATCATCGGTAATGTTACCTTGATCATCAACAGGCACATTAAAGTCAACTCGCACTAAGGCACGTTTACCAGAAATATCAGCCGCCGATAAACTTGCTAAACTTTTTTTGGACACAGCCAAACCCTCCTGATTGCCTTTTTGTTATCGTTTTGAAAGTATAACCATCAAGATTTTACCGGAGTCTGGGGTGCGGAGGAGAGATATGTTTAAGACAGTGTTATTTCCAATCGATCAAAGTCGGGAAGCACGGGAGGCTGCTGATGTAGTTGCCAATGTCGTGCAGAAGTACGGAAGCCGCTTGGTGTTGCTATCTGTGGTTGAGGAAACCTCGGCAGAAGCACCAAGTCCTGATCCGATGGTTTCACCAGAGGTAGTTGCTAAACTGCTAGAAAATGCTCAAGCCTTATTTTTACAGGAGGGTATTCAGTCTGAAGTTTTGGAACGGCAAGGTAAACCAGCATTTACCATTTGTGATGTTGCTGATGAAATCGGTGCGGATCTAATTGTTATGGGCTGTCGCGGACTGGGCTTAACTGATGAGGGTGCAACTGATAGTGTAACGACACGGGTAATTAATCTTTCTCCATGCCCAGTTTTGATAGTGCCTTAATTGGCTTGGAGACCAAAATCAATGGTTTAGACAGGTGTAGGAATATCGGGGTGTAAGTGAGCAAAAACTTTACACCCCATTTTAACAACTCCAGATTTTGTGTATGCAAATAATCTGTTGCCGTTTATTTCTTGACTAAAAAATATGCTGTAGCATACTCAGGTAATTGCTGAATATACTGACCAAATTCTTGTCGATTTTGAAAAATTCCTGCTAAAAAATCGAGTTGATAAAGGTTCGGTAAAAATGCTCCACCTGTATCGGCAATTACGCCCATTCGCAAATTTTTCCGTCCGCCTTGGTTATTCTCTATTACTACTACTTTACCTACGCCAATATTCAAAACATCTCCAGCAAAAGTCACTCCTGGTTTAATGGAAATTTTGGCATCTATTTTATGACCATAACCTTTAATGGCATCTACCTTTTTAAAATACCAATAACGTTTCTGGGCTGTTCCTTTTAAGCCCCGAATATAAGACATACCATTATTTCTATCTACATTGAAAAATGCTTGAGAACCATCAGTAAATTTAATTAAGATAGTACCCTGCAAAAGGGCTTCTTCTAAACCATCACGGGTCAGGTAAGCTAAAGGTTGAACTTTACCAAATTCTTTACCGCCAGGCTCATAAATACCTGATAAAACATCTTGTTTCGTATATTTAGTATAAAATTTATCTTTATATGAGCTATCTTTTAAACTATAAATTGGTGTATTAAACTTAGCTGTTTTAGTGGGAGAACCTTGATGAGTAAAAACGGCATATTTGGTGATGCGTAGTTGTTTTTGACTAGTATTTTGCTTATTATAAGCATTCCATTTAATCACACGAAAATTTTTGTTGATAAAATTAGGCTCTTGTAGCCGAGTCGGACGATTATTTGCAATGTCTTCTTTTAAGACAACAATCATAAAATCTAAAGTTTTGAGAACATCTTCTACACTAACTCCTTGAGTTCCTAATAAACCTTTGCGTTGAATATCTGGATCATCAGCAGCGTGGTCTTGGAAATATTGACGGGTATTAACAAGGGTACTTAATAAATCTGATTGATTGAAATTAATTTTACTAGTAGGTAATTTAGCTGTAGATAAAATTTGATTACCGTTAATACTAAATTTATAATTTTTCCACTCATCGATAACTGGATAACCTACAGATACTGAAGCTGCATATTTATCAGACACTTGCTCTAAAATCGGCTGATTTACACTAGCCGTTTGCATAGAAGCTAGAGAAATTTGCGGTTGAGAGAGGGCAAAATTATCTTGAATGTTTTCTGGTTGAGCTAGTTCTGGATTTTTGGACGGAGAAGAGAAATAGCCATGCGCGAAAATAGCTGTTAATAAAGCGGCGGTACCCAAAGAGAGGCTAATTTTTTGACTGAATAAGTTACTCATAGTTGAAAAAAAATTTCTATAAATCAATAATAATTACACTTGCTTAATATCTGGGTGATATTAATTTGACAATCCAGAAACCCTGATTACAATAGTGGCATTATAACTGGTTCAAATTGTATTTATATCTGCTCAGACAGGTTAACTCTGTTAGTTTTACCAAGTTCATCTTGGTGTAATTAGCGTAGCAAAAATCAGTACTTACCATATTCACCCAATACAGATACTCAGTCAGACCATAGCCATGAAACTCTTGTGCTAATTCGTTCGGAGGATTCATGAAAATTTTTCGAGATTTATTCAGAAGAAAATAACTCATATTACCGTTTTTCTGTCAATACGTAACATTTATACAAATGGCAGCAAATGATACTGTCAAAAATCTTACATACCTGTTTAATCATCAGTAATCTAAAAAATCTCAAAAATGTTAAGTATATCCATTAATCAACCTTTACCGAGTGTGCCGCGTTTGGTAACAGCTTTACCAGGAACTCGCGCTCAAGCAATTGTAGAACGCGATTGCGCTGTAACTTCCCCATCTTATACACGCGACTATCCTCTAGTGGTAGCACGCGGTCAAGGCTGCATGGTGGAAGATGTGGACGGCAATGTATTTTTAGATATGACTGCTGGTATTGCTGTCACAGCTACCGGACACGCCCATCCGGAAGTTGTCAAAGCTATTCAAGACCAGTCAGCTTGCTTGCTGCACATGTCCGGTACGGATTTTTATTATGAACCGATGGTGGAATTGGCGGAAAAGTTAGCCTTTCGCGCCCCTTTTCCTGGAGGTGCAAAAATATTTTTTACCAATTCTGGGGCGGAGTCAAACGAAGGGGCGATTAAACTAGCTCGATATTACACCAAGCGATCGCTCATCGTTGCTTTTTTGGGCGCATTCCACGGACGCACTTACGGCGCAATGTCTCTGACTGCTTCTAAAACAGTGCAAAGGGCTAACTTTGGGGCGTTAGTTCCAGGAGTAACTCATATTCCTTACGGCACTCACGCGAGTTTAGATTATTTAGAAAAACAACTATTTAATACCATACTACCGCCCCAGGAAGTAGCAGCTATATTCGTTGAGCCAATTCAAGGAGAAGGCGGTTATATTGTCCCCGAAGATGGATTTTTACAAAGAATTCGAGATATCTGCGATCGCAACGGCATATTAATGGTAGTAGATGAAGTGCAATCAGGTATGGGACGTACAGGTCGCTTGTTTGCCACTGAACATTGGGGTGTGATGCCTGATATTATCACCACAGCTAAAGGTCTTGCTAGTGGTTTACCTCTCGGCGCAATTCTCGCCCGTCCAGAATTAATGACATGGCCACCTGGTTCCCACGCCACCACCTTTGGCGGAAATCCTGTGGCTTGTGCGGCGGGTTTGGCAACATTGCGACTGTTAGAAAGTGGCTTGATGACCAACGCTACCCAAATGGGCGAACTATTACAAGCTGGCTTAACTCAATTGCACCAAAGATTTCCTAAAATGTCTTTACCCAGAGGTAAAGGTTTGATGGTAGCGGTCGATTTAGTTGATGAAGCAGGTAACTATAATAGTAAACTACGCGATCGCATCATCCAAGAAGCCTTTTTACGTGGGCTGCTATTACTCGGTTGCGGTAAAGCCGCCATTCGTTTTTGTCCACCCTTAATCATTGACAGCAACCAAATACAAACCGCCCTCGAAATTCTCTCTGACATTCTTAAAAGTGCTGAGGGCTGTTAGCGGTAGCGGGGCGTTTAGCCCGTGCTGAGTGCTGAATAACAATAACAATTATAATTCTTCCCCTGCTTCACTCTGTCCGCTGTCACCTGTCCCCTGTTCTCTTCTTCTATAATATGAAACCCGAACTCGCATCTGATCTCTGGGAATCACTTTGGCAAGAATATCAAGCCAGAGTCAATTATGCCCAAATCTACCAAAACATGATTAGGGAGGCGGGTGGAACCGTCGCCAACGACCATATTGCTTTTCGGTCTTTGCGTTTAGTAGTCGATAGTCCCCAAGGTAAAATTAACTTAGGTATCAACCACTTAGCACAAATAGCCGAAGCCTTGGGTTACGAACCTGCGGGGGAATATACATTTGCAGCCACCCATCTTTACGCGCGTCATTATCGCCATCCTCAGCAAGCAGAATTCGATTTACCCAAACTATTTATTAGTGAATTAATTGTTGATGAATTACCGGATACTATTGCGCAATTAATCTATCAAACAGTATCCACAATTTCCGCAGAAGTTCTTCCTGTTTTGACACCTGTTTTACTAGATGAGAATAATTTTGCCAGCATCATCCAACAATTAAAGCAAACCTTCACTCGGCCTTGGCAAATTCCTCGACGTTCCGTTTTAGAAGAAGTGAATAAAATTACCCAATATGGCGCTTGGGTGTTACTGCACGGTTACGCCGTCAATCACTTCACAGGCTACATTAACCGCCAAAATACTCCTGTATATCCTGATATAGATACTACTGCTGAAGCTTTGGCGAATTTGGGTGTACCGATGAAAGCCGAAATTGAAGGTAATGTTACTTGTGGTTTACGCCAAACTGCAACTCAAGCAGTAACAGAAATGGTAGCTGTGCTAGATGACAGCAGTCATACAGAAATTCAAATTCCCTGGACTTACGCTTATTATGAACTCGCCCAGCGTTACATCATAGAAATTGAGCCTGGAAAGCCAGAACTGTTTGATGCTTTTTTAGGTAAAAATGCCCAACAATTATTTGAAATGACTCGACGTTAATCATTTCCTTTCTCATATCTGGGAAACATAAGCTCCTGATGGACATTCATGGTAAACGTAAGATTTAATCGAAGTATTTTGAGTAGTCAGGATTTTTTGCAGGAAACGGATGAACAAAATTATACTAAGCTTACTTTCGACCCCTGTGCTGATTAGTTCGATTTTGTCTATGACGGCTATGTTTAATCCAGCACAAGCAGCCGAACCAGCGGTAAAAGCCACAGAAGACCGTCTATCTTGTATCCGCAACAAGCATAAGATTGGCTTAGTGTGTGCTAGAGTTTCGGTGTTAGCACAAATCCCCACACAGCAGGCTGAGGTGGAATTTTCACAAGAAGATGTGCCGATGCTAGAGTTTAGTGACCAAGAAAGCGATATGGCAATTAATTTGTTTGGTTGTGACTGTCCAGCCTGCATCAATTCGTTGCGTCAGATGAGTGGTGCTAGACCTTTAGTTTATTAGAATTTTACGAGCGATCGCTTGAATTTTAGCTGTTATAAACAAAAATTTAGGGACACAACAGCGATCGTGTCCCTATTAACCCTATACTCACTAATAACAGCCAGCCCAAGTTACCCATTTATGAGATAAGCCTAAGTGCATTACTTTGCCAGTCATCTCATATTCCGTAACAATTGCTTTTGTGAAATCAGCATTGCTAATTTCTGCTTCATTAATATTACTAGCAATCAAATTTGCTTTCTTGAGATTAGCACCAGTCAAATCTGCACCACTCATTTCTGCTTCGCTGAGGTTTGCTTTTAGCAAGTTTGCTAGTAATAAATTAGCACCCCGCAAATCTGCACGACTGAGATTTGTTCCTTCGAGGTTAGCCTTAATTAAGTCTGCGCCTATTAAGTTTACTTCACTCAAATTTGCGCCACTCAGATTACCTCCGCTGATATCTGCATCAGTCAGATTTGCTCGGCTGAAGTTACATCCACTTAAATTAGTCTGGCTTAAATCTGCTCCACTTAAGTCAGCTTCAACAAAGTTTGCGCCTCTCAAATCAGCACCGCAAAGATTAACTTGATGCAGATTTGCACCCACGAAGTCTCGCTCTCCTGCTGCATATAAATTCAGGAGTTTGTTAGCATCCATATTTTCACCTCAACTTGTCTACAGGTACGCAAGTCTGTGCATTAACACTACCCAAACCACACCAAAGACTATTTTTTGAGTTGCTATAGCAATTGGGAATTGTAAGAAAAACTCGTTCTTTTATTTTCCTATACCTTCCTCGATTTGTAACTATGGCTTCATGGAAATATACTTACAGCATTGTTCTGGTTGAATCTTGATGTAAAAAGACCCGTCTTACTCATTCTGAAGGACTTTTATCACTTTTGCTAAAAACTGGGATGGTTCCAACTGTTGTCAATGCTCAACACTAGTAATGTTTTCATAAATCAAACTATATTTCTTTTGAATATTTTTATACTTTTTTAACTATCATGTTTTCATTCGCATGAACTGAAAATGATTGAGGCAAGTCTAGATAGAAGGAAACAACTGTCGGCGAATAGCAAAATTTGCTAACCTAGCAGGTACACGAGAACGTTTTAGAACTGGCAATCGGAGAAATTTACCTGTTAACAAACGAGCTATGCCTTTTATCCGTGCTTGAAGTCTCACCAAGAAAAAATTAAAATAGTCTACACCTGCTTTTGAGGCATACATAGGCATAAAAGCCAGTTGATTATAGAGAACATCTGCTCTATGGGTTTTACTTAATCCATGACGAGAATGCTCTAGATTTGGTAAGCCACCATGCTCTCCATAATTTCGGAAAGGGATGTAGTTTTTCAAGTGATGATGGCGCAGAAAATTATCAAGATAAGTATCCCAAGTAGAATAAGCATTAGGGTCTGATTGTTGTATAAGTTCTTCTGCAAATTTAATTAATTTATCAGCCCCTTGGGGAGTAACAATGTAAGCAACGGTTGAGACTGAAGAACCTTCAGCATAGCCATCTGCTGAAATACTATATATCTGAGAAGCACAAGTATATAGCCAGCACATACCAACATTAGTTTGATAGGGATTAAAAGGTAAAGGTAGTTTGCCCAATCCTACAACTGGGACAAAATCTGCTTCAACAATTAAAGTGGGTTGAGTTTCTCTTGCAGCTAATTTCCATGCACTTAAGTGATTGAGTAGACAAAGATAACTCGGAGAAAAGTTTTTATACTCTGGTTGGTGCTTTTGTCTCAAAACTTCACACTGTAAGCCTTCTTTAATCAAGGTCGATTCAAGTAAATTAGTTTGTTCTTTATAGGCAATAATAAAAGCTCGTCCAATCACATCAGCAATTTGTAAAGAAGTAAAGGTTTTATTTTTTGATCCTCTTCGGGGATATTTGCACTCTTCTATAAACTTTTCAAGGGTAGCTTGAGAATTAAAATAGTTTTTGCTTTTAATGCCTAGCTCTAACATGTAAATGCCCCTGTTACTGATAATGATATGTTGCTACTTAAGGAATAATATGCAGTACAAAAATATGGAATATACAGGTTGTATGATTGATTTTTTACTGGTTAATACTTAATTTCGCTGTTTATATCAAAAATAACTAGGGTGATATTACTGAGAGAATATTTAAACTCTGTAAATTATGTTTGATGCTGGAATATAGTAATGTAGCAATAACTTTACTTTCATTGTCCGATATTGATAGAAACTTCAAACTTTTGGAATAGATAATATGTTTAAATTCACCGATATAAGATTTTTAGATTGTCAGTTTTGGCAAAATTGTTAATACTGCTCAATTATTCTTGATTAATAATTTATTTAATACCTTAAATAAGTTAGTAATTTCAGTAGAGGAAATTTTTAAACTTGCTTTTACTGAGAAAACTTGCAGAGATTATAAAACTATAATCTCTGGTTTCAGTATAATTACATTAATCCTAATAAAAAATCTAATTTTTGTACCTAAAAATAGTAAATACTACTAAAACTTTAAACTTACAATAAAATATTAGATGTAAAAATTAGTGTTATCCACATTGCCAATCACTATCATTATGGTTTTTGAGAAAACGATGATGATTTTTAGATGAATTAATTGCCATTTAACCTTACTATAGTTATATTTGTTTCAAGTAAGCCGCTGCATCTACCAGAATTATTCGTGCATTTACCTAAAAACTGATCATAATATTAATCGTTGTATTCGGACTGAGAAGAATTAGATATACAACAGTAAGTACTATCAGAGTAATTTTAATTTTTAAATTGCTCTGATATTAAGCTACATAATATTTGACTTGGTAGATATTTGAACTAAATCTATCACAATATCTATAAGTCAAGTTTGGGAATTTTACAAGATTTAACAACATAATGCTGTTGGCACAAATCAGAAATTAAATCAATTTTATTTGTGTGCTTTTAGTGATTCAAAAGCTAAATATACGGTCAACATGACTGAGAGTGCAGATGAATTATTTGAACTAATGGAAATTATCAAAAATCTAATTAAAACTAAAAAATATAAATTTTATGTGTTGAATATAAAACAATCTGGATATAAAAAATGGTTAGACGAATAACATAATATTCAATTTGCATACTTCGTTTGATGTCTAATATAGAGTGTTTTAAATAATCATGATTAATTATTTCCAATAATAACTTCTCATCATTTGTTCTTTTGAATAAAAAATACATTTTTTTAATATAGCTATGAAGTTGGTACAAGACTGGAAGCAAAATTATCTTTTCTTGCTTCTGTTGCTTCCTGGAATTTTTTCTGTTGGCATTTCAGCCGTAATTGCTGATGAAACTACTAATACAGCCGTGTTGGGAGGCGATAATATTCAGCCTGTTACTTCTAATACTGTGTTTTTTACTAGAAGTGCAACTGCATTAGAGATTGTCAAAACGGCCGATCGCATCGCCGTCGAACCAGGTGATACCGTCGTTTATCGGCTGGCTATCCGCAACACTGGTAACTCTCCCGCCAGCAACATTACCCTGACTGATACGCTACCCCTCGGCTTGAATTTCGAGACGCGATCGCTGCAAGTCTCTTTAACCAGCAGTAACACTACCACCCCTGTAACTGTATCAAATAGCCAAGATAACAGCACAGTAACCATTAACTACGCTGGTACTATCTCTGCACAGGGAACGATGAATGTAGCCTATGCAGTCACAGTCACACCCGATGCAGTACGTGGAACAGGCAAAAACTTAGCCGTCGCCGCCGCAGGTAATATCCGCAGTAACACAGCCAGTCATTTACTAAAAATTCGTCCTGGTATCATCTCCGATTGTGCAACTTTAATTGGACGAGTCTTTATTGATAAAAACTTTGACGGCGAACAACAACCAGGCGAACCAGGCATACCCAACGCCGTAATTTATATGGATGACGGAAATCGTATCCTTACCGATGCCAACGGGATGTTCTCTCTAGCCAATGTGATTGCTGGTAATCGGACTGGAACTTTAGACTTAACCAGCCTACCCGGATATAGTCTCGCACCCAACCTCTACAACATTGAAAAAAATAGCCAATCGCGCCTCGTCCGACTCTCACCCAGAAGCATGGGACGGATGAATTTTGCAGTCACACCAGCATCAGGGGAAGGACGTAAGTAAGATGACGCAGATTAGTGCTAGAAAGCGTGACTTAACTTTACTAAGCGTTTGTAGTGCATTTCCCATCCTCCCAATTGCGGCGGCGACTGCACAAACACCACCACAAACGCAACAAAAAGTCGAATCTCCCAATGTTCCAGAGTTAATCGCACCTGTAGAAGATGATATCGAAGCTGTTTTCTCCCCACCAAGACCAAGCCAACCTGATAAATTAATAATTTCAGATCAAATAGACTCCTTCACTTCTGTAGAAAGTACAGAAGATAATCAAGCGAATATTTCCTCAGATCAAATAGACTCCTTCACTCCTATAGAGAAAGCCGAAAATAATCAGGCGAAGATTTCCTCAGATCAGATAAATACGTTCACTTCTGGAGAGAAAACCGAAAACAAACAGACACCAGAAAAAGCAGAAACCCCTATTTCCTCCGAAATCCGTATTATCACTCCAGTTGCAGGTGTGACTACTGCCAAAACTACTAACTTGGGAGTTCAATATCACTCTAATAACCAGGTAACAGTGACATTGAATGGTAAACCCATTGATGCGGCTATCTCTCAATACTTGCATAAAGACGAAGCACAACAGTTAAACACCTTAATTTGGTATAACGTGCCATTAAATAAAGGTGAAAATACAATCATTGCTCAAGATGCTGATGGTAAATCAACCAGTGTGAAAGTCATGGTTGAAGAGGTGCAGAAAAAAATTGCGATCGCACCCATCCAAGAACCCAGAATTCCCGCCGATGGTCGTTCTCTCATCACATTAGAAGGTAAAATTACCGACGAAAAAGGCGAAATCATCACCGAAGATATTCCTGTCACCTTAACAGCTAGTGCAGGTCAATTTGTGGGTGCAGACCAAGATAAAGATGCACCAGGGTTTCAGGTACTTGCGCGTAAAGGTGAGTTTACAGCCACACTGCAAGCAGGTTTAATTGCTCAAAACGTGAAAATTCGGGCGGCTATTAATCAAGATGCAGAACTCGAAGCTTATACCAATGTAGAATTTATTACTAACTTGCGCCCTTCCTTAACCACAGGTAGCATCAACGTCAGGATTGGCGCAGGTGGTACGGATTATCGAGGTAGTTTCCGCGACTATCTCAATCCTAATAAAATCGGTCGGACTGATGTAGATATAGATGCAGCCGTCTTCGCCACGGGTAAAGTTGGAGATTGGCTATTTACAGGCGCATTCAATAGCAAACGTCCCCTAAATCAAGATTGCAATGGAGATAATCGCCTGTTTGGTGGTATACAATCTTGTGAAAAAGACTATCCCGTATATGGCGATAGTTCTAGCTTTACTAACACTGCGCCTTCTACAGATAGTGTCTATGCTCGCATTGAACGCACAC
This sequence comes from Nostoc cycadae WK-1, assembly GCF_002897135.1. Classification (NCBI taxonomy): domain Bacteria; kingdom Bacillati; phylum Cyanobacteriota; class Cyanophyceae; order Nostocales; family Nostocaceae; genus Nostoc; species Nostoc cycadae. The sequence goes on from NZ_DF978421.1 coordinate 237,560, forward strand.
CAGATATCCCAGGCGCAGAATCAGACTATTTTATGTGGGGTGACTACAATACTGAAGAGTTTGCTAGATCATCCCAGTTATATACAGCTACCACCAGACAACTGCACGGCTTCAAAGGTAATTACAACTTCGACAACCTGCAACTAACAGCCTTATACGCTAACAATATTCAAGGTTTCCAGCGCGATGCAATTACCCCTAATGGGACAAGCGGTTACTACTTCCTTTCCCGCCGCTTAGTTATTCCTGGTAGTGAAAACGTTTTTATAGAAGCGGAAGAAATCAATCGTCCCGGAACAGTTTTAGAACGTCAATCGTTATCTCGTGGGGCTGACTACGAAATAGATTACGATCGCGGTACATTATTATTCCGCCGTCCCATCTTCGCTACAGAATTAAATCCCTTTGGTAAAACTTTGGTACGCCGCATCGTTGTTACCTATCAAAACGACGCTGGAGAAGACAGCAAACTTTACGCTGGACGACTGCAATATAATCTGAGAACTTCCGAAAATAGTCAAAACGGAAATCCATTTATCGGTGCAAGTTACCTCAGAGAAGACCAAGGACAGCAAAATTTTGAACTATATGGAGTCGATTTCTTTGCACCGTTAGGAAATTCTGGGCAAATTATCGGTGAATATGCTCACTCTCGCCACAATACCCTCGCCTTTGGTAACGTCAGTGGTTCGGCGTACCGTTTAGAAGCTAGTGCAAATCTTGGCAAAAACTTCCAAGGACAAGCTTACTATCGTTCTGTCACCGAAAACTTTGCCAATAACGCTACTTGGAGTTTCACACCAGGACAAACTCGCTACGGTGCAGCCTTAACTGGGAAACTGGGACAAACCACCAGCTTTAATCTAGGATACGATCGCGAAGACAATTTTGGTATCGCCCCAGCCGAACAAACCCAGTTAATTGACTTATTCAACCCCCAACCCCAAGCCGCACCAGGAAGCAAAATTAATAATTCCCTCACCACCATCCGCGCAGGTATCCAACAAAAAATCGGTCAATCTGATTTAAGTCTGGAATACGTCAACCGTTCCCGCGAAGACCGCATTACTAACAAATTCAACGGTAACGCCAGCCAGTTAGTCTCTCGTCTGGACGTTCCCTTATCTGAATCACTCACATTTCACGCGCAAAACGAACTCAACCTAGGTAAAAGCGATCAACTCTATCCCAACCGCACAACATTCGGCTTAGATTGGGCATTGTATCCTGGCGTAAGTATGCGACTAGCACACCAATTTTATGAAGGTGGCCTATTACAAGGCAATAGCATCACCAGTCTAGATACAATTGTCGAACACAAATTTTCTCCAGATACCACCGTCAGAGGTCGTTACTCAATTTTAGGCGGTGCGGATGGAATGACTGACCAAGGTTCCGTATCTCTAAATCACGGTATCCGCCTCGCACCAGGATTAAAATTAAGCCTCGGTTACGAACACATCTTCAAAGATATTTTTGGAGATTCCGCCACAGGTATCAGATTTGCTCAACCTTACGCAGTCGGACAAACTGCTTCCTCATTAGGTTTGTTTGCGGGTGATGTTTACAGCATCGGCTTAGATTACACTGATAACCCCAACTTCCAAGCCAACGCCAGATTAGAACATCGTAGTGGCAGCGAAGGCAATCATACAGTAATCTCCGCCGCCGCATCCGGTAAACTTTCCCCAGCTTTAACTGCGGCGGTACGCTATCAACAAGCAGGCGGCGCAAACCAACTCTTACAAGGACTAGGAGACACCGCAAATCTGCGCGTCGGGTTAGCCTACCGTGACCCCAACGACGATAAATTCAACGCCTTATTAGGGTACGAATATCGCCAAAACCCCGCCACCACACCCGATACCTTATTAGCCGGTAGCGGTAACGGTTCCACAGACCATATTTTCTCCGCCGAAGCGATTTATGCACCCAACTGGCAATGGGAATTGTATGGTAAATACGCCTTCCGCAGCAGTTCTACTTCCCTATCCGAAGATTTTACCAACCACAGCAGCGTTCATCTAGCACAGTTACGCACAACTTACCAAATAGGCTACCGCACAGACTTAGCCGTCGAAGGACGTTGGTTAGGTCAACCAGAACAAGGCTTTAACGAATTTGGTTTAGCTGTTGAAGGTGGGTATCATTTAACACCAGATTTACGAATTGGTGTCGGTTACGCCTTCGGGAGCGCAGATGACCGAGATTTTAGCGGTTATCGCTCCGCAGGCGGCCCCTATTTAAACATCAGCTTTAAACTCAATGAACTTTTCGGTGGTTTCGGTAGGCAAAAAGTAGTACCACCACAACAGCAAGAGTCAGTAGTTCAACCAGTGGCTTTGGAGTCGAAGTGAGGAAAATAATGACACCAAAAAATTCCCCTAATTCCCTAAAACCCTCTCTTCCTTGGCGTACTTGGCGTACTTGGCGTACTTGGCGGTTCGTTCCCTCTTTACTTATAATTCTCCCTCAAATTGCGATCGCTCAATCATCCCCCGCATCCTTACAAGTCATAGTCAACAGTAACCAAGACGGACAAATACAACCAGACGACAAACTCACCTTACGCGAAGCCATTGCCCTAGTAAACGGTAATCTCTCCGTAGAAAA